>JAYTQW010000550.1:0-8621 GCA_043746535.1 Rhodospirillales bacterium | reverse complement strand
TCGCTGCTCGGCGCCATCAACTTCATCACCACCATCTTCAACATGCGCGCGCCGGGCATGACGCTGCACAAGATGCCGCTGTTCGTGTGGTCGATGCTGGTGACCGCGTTCCTGCTGCTGCTGGCGGTCCCGGTGCTGGCCGGCGCCATCACCATGCTGATCACCGACCGCAACTTCGGCACTTCGTTCTTCAACCCGGAGGGCGGCGGCGATCCGGTGCTGTTCCAGCACCTGTTCTGGTTCTTCGGCCACCCCGAAGTGTACATCATGATCCTGCCCGGCTTCGGCATGGTCAGCCACGTGATCGCCACCTTCAGCAACAAGCCGGTGTTCGGCTACCTGGGCATGGCCTACGCCATGGTCGCCATCGGCGTGGTCGGCTTCGTGGTGTGGGCGCACCACATGTTCGTCTCCGGGATCGATGTCGACACCCGCGCCTACTTCATGGCGGCGACCATGATCATCGCGGTGCCGACCGGCATCAAGATCTTCTCGTGGATCGCCACCATGTGGGGCGGCTCGATCCGTATGGAGACGCCGATGCTGTTCGCGGTCGGCTTCATCTTCCTGTTCACCGTCGGCGGCGTGACTGGCGTGGTGCTGTCCAACGCCGGCATCGATCAGGTGCTGCACAACACCTACTACGTGGTGGCGCATTTCCACTACGTGCTGTCGCTGGGCGCTGTGTTCTCGATCTTCGCCGGCTTCTACTTCTGGATCGGCAAGATGAGCGGCCGCCAGTACCCGGAGTTCTGGGGCAAGGTGCATTTCTGGGTGACCTTCGTCGGTGTCAACCTGACCTTCTTCCCGATGCACTTCCTCGGGCTCGCCGGCATGCCGCGCCGCTATGTGGACTACCCGGAGGCATTCCGCGGCTGGAACGAGGTCGCCTCGTTCGGTTCCTATATCGGCGGCCTGTCGGTGCTGATCTTCCTGTACGTGCTCTACCGCACCTTCACCTCGAAGCAGGTGCTGGCCGACAACTACTGGGGCGAGGGCGCCACGACGCTGGAGTGGACTGTCAGCTCGCCGCCGCCGTTCCATACCTTCGAGGAACTGCCGCGGATCCGCTGACGTAAGCTGATCGAACTTCTGGATGAGTGACATGGCTGGCATCGGCGGCCTGATCGGCAACAGCGTGGGCGGCGTGGAGGCGCACTCCCCGCTGTTGCCGTCCAACGCCGAGTGGGGCCAATCGACGGCGCGCGATTGGTTCGCGTTGCTGAAGCCGCGCGTGATGACCCTGGTGGTGTTCACCGGGCTGGTCGGCCTGCTGCTGGCGCCCGGCCATATCCATCCATTCATCGCCTTCGTCGCCATCCTGGCGTTGGCGGTGGGGGCTGGCGCCGCCGGAGCCATCAACATGTGGTACGATCGCGACATCGACGCGGTGATGCGGCGGACGGCGCGGCGGCCGATTCCGTCCGGGCGGATCGAGCCGGTGGAGGCGCTCGGCTACGGCATCACCCTGGCGGTGGCCTCGGTCATCGTGCTGGGCCTGGCCACCAACATGGTCGCGGCGGCGGCGCTCGCGGCGTCGATCAGCTTCTACGTGTTCATCTACACCATGTGGCTGAAGCGGCGGACGCCACAGAACATCGTCATCGGCGGCGCCGCCGGCGCGTTCCCGCCGATCATCGGCTGGGCGGCGGTGACCGGCGATGTGACACTGATGCCGGCGTTGATGTTCGCCATCGTGTTCTTCTGGACGCCGCCGCATTTCTGGTCGTTGGCGCTGTGGGCGAACACCGACTACACCCGCGCCGGCGTGCCGATGCTGCCGGTGGTGGCTGGCCCGCGCGCGACGCGCCGCCAGATTGTGCTCTATACCCTGGTGCTGGTCCCGGTGACGCTGCTGCCGTGGCTGTTCGGTTTCACCGGGATGACTTACGGCATCGGCGCTGGCCTGCTCGGTCTGGGTTTCATCGCCTGTGCCGTCCGTGTGGCGCTGGACCGGCAGGACGAGCGCGGCGCGAGCCTGACCAACGACCGTCCGGCGCGGGTCGCGTTCCGCTACTCGATCCTGTATCTGTTCGCGTTGTTCGCGCTGCTGGCGGTCGATCACGGCCTCACGCAGTGGGTTGGGTGACCATGGCCGAACTGCCCGATCATCTGACCTTGCGGGAGAGCGAGTTGCTCGCCCGCCGCCGCCGTGGCCGCAACATCGCCATGCTGGTGGTGCTGGTGGGCGTGGCCGTGCTGTTCTACTTCATCGCCATCGTCAAGCTGGCGCCGAACCACCTCGCCGGGCACTGACGCGCGGGCATCCAGCGCCTATATCGGCTCCATGACACACGGACGCAGATATCTGTTCGGCCTGATGCTGGTGGCGGTGATCGCCGGCATGACTGGGCTCTCTTTCGCGGCGGTGCCGTTGTACCGCATGTTCTGCGCCGCCACCGGCTATGGCGGCACGCCGCAGATCGGGCCGCAAGCCAGCCCCGGCGTGGCCGCCGGCAACATCACCGTGCGCTTCGACGCCGATGTCAACCCGGCGCTGCCGTGGAAGTTCTGGCCGGACCAGTCGTCGGTGACACTCCACCTGGGCGATGAGAAGATCGCCTTCTACGGCGCCCGCAACGAGGCGGCGCGGCCCGTCACGGGGATTGCGGTATACAACGTGACGCCCGAGAAGGTTGGAAAATACTTTCACAAGACCGCCTGCTTCTGCTTCAACCAGCAGACGCTGGCAGCCGGGCAGGAGATGCAGTTCCCGCTCAGCTTCTGGGTCGATCCGGCCATCGCCCACGACCCCAACACCGCCGATGTGACCACCATCACGCTGTCCTACACCTTCTTCCGCTCGTTGCAGGATGCCGCGAATGCGGGCGCGCTGGCCAAGGCCGGGCCGCATGTCGGGCCACTGGTGCAATAGGGCGTTCGAGCCGCCCTTGAATCGTGCGGCAATTTGGGGATGATGCGCGCAAGACTCACGCGATAGGTACGGCTTATCCCATGGACATCCGCAGCGACTTGCTGGCCAGCCCCGAACCGCTGGCCAGTTCCGGCCTGAAGCAGCCCTATCATCTGGTCGACCCCAGCCCGTGGCCGATCTTCGGGGCACTCGGCGGCGGCCTGACGCTGTTCGGCATTGTGCTGGCGGCGCATTATGGCAACTACGTCACGCTGATCGTCGGCCTGCTGGTGGTGTTCGCCACCGCGACGATGTGGTGGCGCGATGTCATTACCGAGGCCCGTACGCCCGGCATGCACAGCCCGGTGGTCCGTATCGGCCTGCGCTATGGCATGACCCTGTTCATCGCCAGCGAGGTCATGTTCTTCGTCGGCTTCTTCTGGGCGTTCTTCCACTTCGCGCTGTTCCCGGAGCATGTCCTCGGCACCGCAACCCCGTCCTGGCCGCCGGTCGGCATCACCACGTTCGACCCGTTCCACCTGCCGTTGCTGAACACCATGATCCTGTTGCTGTCCGGCACCACCATCACCTGGGCGCATCATGCGCTGATCCACGGCGACCGCCGCCACCTGATCATGGGCCTGGGCCTGACCATCCTGCTCGGCATGAGCTTCACCTGTTTCCAGGCGCTGGAGTATTCCGACGCGCCGTTCAAGTTCAGCGGCGGCGGCGTCTATCCGGGGGTGTTCTTCCTGGCCACCGGCTTCCACGGTTTCCACGTCATCATCGGCACCATCTTCCTGACCGTGTGCTGGTTCCGCGCCCGCGCCGGCCAGTTCACCGTGCAGCAGCATTTCGGCTTCGAGGCCGCCGCCTGGTACTGGCACTTCGTCGACGTGGTATGGCTGTTCCTGTTCATCGCCGTGTATTGGTGGGGCCACGGCGCCATCGCCCCGGAGTAGCGGCCCCGCGTGATACCCCCACTCCCTACGCCCCCGATCTGGCGGGCCGCCCTGCTATGCCGTTGCCCGCGTTGCGGCGAGGGCGCGTTGTACCAGGGTGTCCTGACCGTACGCGACCGCTGCGCGGTGTGCGACCTCCATCTCAGTGCCTGCGACACCGGCGACGGCCCGGCGGTGCTGCTGATCTTCGTGCTCGGCAGCATCGATGTCGGCCTTGCCTTCTGGGTCGAGTTCACCTTCTCGCCGCCGCTCTGGGTCCATGCGATCATCTGGCCGCTGTTCACCATCCCGTTGGCGCTGCTGATGATGCGACCGCTCAAGGCGGCGATGGTGGCCCTGCAATTCCGCTACCGCGAGAGCGAGATGAGCTGATGCCGCGCCGGCTGCTGTGGCCCGCGCTGATGACCGCGATCATGCTCGCGATGCTGGTGGCGCTCGGCACTTGGCAACTGCACCGCCTGGCCTGGAAGACGGCGCTGCTGGCCCGCATCGATGCGGCCGAACAGGCTCCTGGCATCCCGTTGCAAGGTCAGCCGCCCGCCTTCACCAAGGTCAGCGTGACCGGAACGCCGCATCCAGGTGCCACCGGGCATTATGGGGCGGAGGTGCGCGACCTCCCCGGCGGCAGCGTCATCGGCAGCCAGTTGGTCGACGTGCTCGACCGCGCCGACGCGCCGCCGCTGCTGGTGCTGGAGGGTTGGGTGCCGCAAGGCCAGATACCACCGCCGCCATCGCCGGACGTGCCGCGCACGGTGGAAGGCTACTTGCGCGAGCCGGAGCATGGCGGCCTGTTCTCGGCCCATGACGACGTGGCCGCGCGGCTGTTCTACACGCTCGACCCGGGGCTGATTGGCGCCGGCCTGGGCGTCGCCGGCGTGGCCCCGTTCGTGCTGGTGCGGCTCGGCACGGTGCAGCCGGGCGTGTTCCCGCAGCCCGCCACCAGCCTGCCGCGGCCGCCCAACGACCATCTTTCGTATGCCATCACCTGGTACGGCTTTGCCGTCACCCTGCTGGTGATCTTCGCCCTCTATGCCCGAAAGACCCTGCGCGCATGACCGCCTACAACCGCCTGAAGGGCCGCTTCACCCGCATTGCCACCATCGGCGAGGCCGCCGGGATGCTCGGCTGGGACGCGGCGGCGATGATGCCGAGCGGCGGCGGGCCAGCGCGTGGCGACCAGCTCGCGGTGCTGGCCGGGCTGGCGCACGCGCAACTGGTCGCCCCCGAGGCCGCCGGCGACCTCGACGCCGCCACGGCGGAGGGCGAGTGGGACGATGAATGGGACCGGGCCAACCTCGCCCTGATGCGCCACGCCCATACTCGCGCCACCGCCGTCCCGGCCGATCTGGTGGAAGCGCAGGCGCGCGCCAACGCGGCCTGCGAACAGGCCTGGCGCGAGGCGCGGCGGGCGTCCGACTTTCCCGCCGTGCGCGGCCGCCTGGGCGAGGTGGTGCGCCTCACGCGCGAGCACGCCGGCGCGCTGGCCGCCCCACTCGGCATGTCGCCCTACGACGCGCTGATGGACGGCTACCAGCGCGGCATCGGCAGCGGCGACGTGGCTCCGGTGTTCGACGCCTATGCCGCATGGCTGCGGGAGGCGCTGCCGGCGGCGGAGGCGCGCGAGGCCGGCCTGCCCGAGCCGATGCTGCCGCCCGGCCCGTATCCGGCGGACGCGCAGGAGGCGCTGTGCCGCAGCCTCGCCTTGCGCGCCGGCCTGGAACCCGACCATTTCCGGCTCGACCGCTCCACCCACCCGTTCTGCGGCGGCACGCCGACCGACGTGCGCATCACCACGCGCTACAACGAGGCCGACTTCACCGGCAGCCTGATGGGCGTGCTGCACGAGACCGGGCACGCGCTGTACGAGCGTGGCCTGCCGGTGGCCCATGCCCGCCAGCCGGTCGGCGAGGCGTCCGGCATGGCCACGCATGAGAGCCAGTCGCTGCTGATCGAGATGCAGGCCAGCCGCTCCGACGCCTTTCTCGGCTGGCTCGGCCCGCAACTGCTGGCGAGCTTCGCAGGCGACCCGGCCAGCTACGCCCCCGCCAACCTGGGCCGCGTGTTCCGCCGGGTGCGTCGCGGCTGCATCCGCGTCGACGCCGACGAGATGACCTATCCGGCCCACGTCATCCTGCGCTTCGGGCTGGAGCGGGCGCTGATCGCCGGCGACCTCGCGGTGGCCGACCTGCCGGGCGCCTGGAACGACGGGATGCGCCGACTGCTCGGCATCGTGCCGCCGGACGACGCGCATGGCTGCCTGCAGGATATCCACTGGTACGACGGGGCGTTCGGCTACTTTCCCAGCTACACGCTGGGCGCCATGGCCGCCGCGCAGTTGATGGCGGCGGCGCGGCGCGCGGTGCCGGATCTGGATGCGGCGCTGGGGCAGGGCGATTTCGCCCCGTTGCTCGGCTGGCTCCGCCTGCATGTCCACGGCGTCGGCAGCCGGCTCGGCTTTGGCGACATGTTGCGCGCGGCCACCGGCTGCACCCTCGACGTGGCGGATTTCCAGGCGCATCTGACTGCGCGCTATCTCCACGCCGCGTAACGCCGGGGTTTCGCCATGCGCTATGTCTCCACTCGCGGCGACGCCGCCGCCCGCGACTTCACCGGCGTCCTGCTGGCCGGGCTGGCCGAGGACGGCGGCCTGTTCGTGCCGGAGAGCTGGCCGCAACTGACCGCCGCCGACTGGCGCGGGATGCGCGGCGTGCCATACCCCGAACTGGCGGCGCGCATCGTCCACCTGTTCACCGGCGAGGCGATCGACATCTTCACCCTGCGCCACATGTGCGCCGAGGCGTATGCCGGGTTCAGCCATCCCGCCGTGGCCCCGCTGGTGCAACTGGGTCCGAACCTGTGGACGCAGGAGCTGTTCCACGGCCCGACGCTGGCGTTCAAGGACCTGGCGATGCAGTTGCTGGGCCGGCTGTTCGACCATGCGCTGACGCAGACCGACCGCCGCATCACCATCGTCGCCGCCACCTCCGGCGACACCGGCTCGGCGGCGATCGAGGCCTGCGCCGGGCGCGGGCGCATCGACATGGTGGTGCTGCACCCGGAGGGGCGCACCAGCGAGGTGCAGCGGCGGCAGATGACCACGGTGCGGGCGCGCAACATCAGCAACATCGCCATCGACGGCAGTTTCGACGATTGCCAGGATCTGGTGAAGGCGATGTTCGCCGACGCGCCGTTCCGCCGCGACCTGCGGCTGTCGGCGGTGAACTCGATCAACTGGGCGCGGGTCGCAGCACAGATCCCCTACTACGTGTATGCGGCGCTGCAACTCGGGGCGCCCGACCGCCCGGTGGCGTTCAGCGTGCCGACCGGCAATTTCGGCAACGTGCTGGCGGCCTGGGCGGCCGGCAGGATGGGGCTGCCGATCGCCCACCTGATCGTCGCCAGCAACCGCAACGACATCCTCTCGCGCTTCCTCGACGCCAACGACATGACGGTGCGCGGGGTGGAACCCAGCCTGTCGCCGAGCATGGACATCCAGGTCAGCTCCAACTTCGAGCGGCTGCTGTTCGAGTTGCTGGACCGCGATCCCACCGTCACCGCCGCGACCATGCAGGCGTTTCGCGGCAGCGGGCACATGCCGGTGCCCGACCTCGCATGGCGTGCGGCGCAGCGCTGCATGACCGGCTTCCGGCTCGACGACGACGCGACCCTGGCGGCGATCCGTGACCTGCACCAGCGGGCCGGCTATCTGGCCGACCCGCATAGCGTCATCGGCATCGAGGGCGCCCGCGCCTGGGCCAACCCCGACGCCGTGCCGGTGGTGGCGATGGCGACCGCGCACCCCGCCAAGTTCCCCGAGGCCATGCAACAGGCGACCGGCAGCCGTCCCCCCCTGCCGCGCCACCTGGCCGACCTATATGACAGGCCTGAGAGTTTCACCCGCGCCCCGGCCGATCTCGCCATCGTGCAGGATCGCATCCGGGGCATCGTCCTGAGGAACGCCGCATGAGTTCGTCCCCGAACGCGACCAACGACGCCATCCGCGTCACCCGCCTGCCGTCCGGCCTCACCATCGTCACCGAGCGCATGGACCGGGTGGAGACGGTCTCGTTCGGCGCCTACGTCGCCAGCGGCACCCGCCACGAGACCGAGGCGGAGAACGGCGTCTCGCATTTCCTCGAACACATGGCGTTCAAGGGCACCGAGCGCCGCACCGCCGCCGGCATCGCCGAGGAGATCGAGGCGGTCGGCGGCCACATCAACGCCTACACCGCGCGCGAGCAGACCGCGTACTACGTGAAGGTGCTGAAGGAGGACACCGCGCTGGGGGCCGACATCATCGGCGACATCCTGACCCACTCCACGTTCGACCCGGACGAGCTGGAGCGCGAGCGCGGCGTGATCCTGCAAGAAATCGGGCAGGCTAACGATACGCCCGACGACATCGTGTTCGACCATTTCCAGGAAACCGCGTACCCGCGCCAGCCGATGGGCCGCCCGGTGCTGGGCACCGAGGCAGGCATCCGCGCCATGCCGCGCGACATCCTGACCAGCTACATGCGGCGTCACTACACCACGTCCAACACCGTCATCGCCGCCGCCGGCAACCTGGAGCACGAGCGGGTGCTGGACCTGGTACAGGCGCATTTCGCCGACCTGCCGCGCACCGCCTCGCCCGCGGCCAGCGAGGGCATCTACACCGGGGGCGAGTTCCGCGAGGCGCGCGACCTCGACCAGGTGCATATCGTGCTGGGCTTCCCCTCCGTGGCCTATGCCGACCCGGCGTTCTACCCGACCATGCTGCTGTCCACCCTGCTTGGCGGCGGCATGTCGTCGCGGCTGTTCCA
>JAYTQW010000549.1:0-3940 GCA_043746535.1 Rhodospirillales bacterium | reverse complement strand
GGTGGGCCGCCCGGCCGGCAAAGTCGCCGGCTACAGCTATTCGGCCGCCAACGCGAACTCCGGGCTGACCTGGGACACGGCGACGCTCGACCGCTACCTGACCAGCCCGCAGGCTGTCGTTCCGCACACCAAGATGGGCTTCGGCGGCCTCAAGGACGATGCCAAGCGCGCCAACCTGATCGCCTACCTCGCGACACTGCATTAATCCGATGCGCCTGATCCCGCTCCGCCTGATTGCCGCCTGTCTCGCCGCCGCCGCCGTGGTCCTGCTGGCGGCGCCGCCAGCCCGCGCGGTGCCCAGCTTCGCGTTGCAGACCGGCCAACCCTGCGTGTCCTGCCATATCGGCGCGTTCGGACCGCAGCTCACCGCGTTCGGCCGCGCCTTCAAGATCGGCGGCTATACCCAGCAGGGCGGCGACGGCTGGCAGGCGGCGATACCCGCGTCGGTGATGCTGCTCGGCTCCTACAGCAACACCGACAAGGGCGCCGGCGCACCCGTCTCCGAGCATTATGGCGACAACGGCAACTTCGCCATGGACCAGATCAGCGTGTTCCTGGCCGGCCGCGTCAGCGAGAATGTCGGCGGCTTCGTCCAGGGCACCTTCAACGGCATCAGCAGCACGCTGAAACTGGACAACAGCGACCTGCGCGCCACCGCGCCGTTCGACCTCGGCAACGACGAGTTGCGCATCGGGCTGGACGTGAACAACGGGCCGACGGTCCAAGACCCGTATGCCACCAGCTATGCGTGGGGGTTCCCCTATGTGGCCTCCGCCCTGGTGACGAACCCGTCGGCACAGCCCCTGCTCGCCGGCGGCCTGATCGGCAACTCGCTCGGCGCCACCATCTACGCATGGTACAACCGCTCGCTGTATGTCGAGGCTGGCCTCTACAACACCTACGGCCGGACCCTGCTGAGCATCACCGGCAATGCCTATGGACCCGGCGCCACCACCAATCCAGCGCCGTACGCCCGGGCGGCCTATGAGTGGAACTGGAACAACCAGTCGGCCTATGTCGGCGCCATCTTGCTGCACGCCAACATCAATCCGGCGACCGGCTCGTTCACCAGCGACGGCTCGTTCGGCCATGACGGCTACACCGACTATGCGGTGGATGGCGGGTATCAGTTCCTCGGCGACGGCACCAACGTCGTCTCGGTGCAGGGCATCTTCAACCACGAGCGGCAAGACCTGACCGGCAGCTTCAACGCCGGCACGTCAAGCCAGCGCGGCAACTCGCTGGACCAGCTTCGCGCCAACGTCAGCTACTACTACCAGCAGACCTATGGGGCGACGGTCGGCGTGCAGGACACCTGGGGCACCGGCAACCCGCTGCTGTACGCGCCGGCCCAGCTATCCGGCAGCGCCAATGGCAAACCCAACAGCAAAGCCATCATCCTCGAAGCCGATTGGGTGCCGTTCGGCAAGACGGATTCCTGGGCCAGGCCTTGGGCCAACCTGAAACTGGGCGCGCAATACACCATCTACACGCAGTTCAACGGCGCCGGGAAGAACTACGACGGCTATGGCACCAACGCCTCCGACAACAACACGCTGTACGTGTTCGCATGGCTGTTGTTCTGATGCTGCGCGCAGCGGCGGCATTCGCGGCGATCCTGCTGGCGACCGGCAACCTCGCGCAAGCCGATACACGCGGCACCGCGCCGGAGGCCCGAGCCATGCTGGAGCGCGCCGTCGCCGCCGTGAAAAGCGACGAGGCACATGCGCTGGTCGCATTCTCTCAGGGCAGCCCAGGCTTCAAGGACCGCGATCTCTACGTGTTCTGTGCGCGGGCCGATGGCAAGGTCGACGCGCATATCGATCCCAGGCAGGTCGGCCGCAGCATGCGCGACCTGTATGACGTGGACGGGGTGGCATTCGGCCAGGAGATGATGGCCATCGCCCGGGTCGGCGAGATCAAGGCGGTCAGCTACATGTGGCCGGTGCCGGGCTCACGCACGCCGGCCTCGAAAGTCACCTACGTCACCAAGGTTGCTGATCAGGTCTGCGGGGTCGGCTACTACAAGTAGACGGCTGCCGGCATCTCAGCCAGCGTCGGCGGCCAGGAAGCCGCGCACCGGCACAGTCAGCGCGAGGCCGGCCAGTTGCGCGCGCGGTACCAGCCGGGCGCCGACGATCTCACGGTTGTCGATGCGCAACACCGGCAGCGTCTCGACGCGCCAGACGAAGAAATGCACGCGGTCGCGGCGGCCCTCGAACTGGCCGGACACGATCCGGGCGCTGACGAGCGCTCCGGCCGACAGCCCAAGCTCCTCCATCAGTTCGCGCCGGGCGGCACCCTCCGGCGTCTCGCCGGGCCAGACGCCGCCGCCGGGCAGGTTCCACTCGGCCCGGTACGAGGAGCGCACCAGCAGCACGGCGTCGCCAACCCAGATCGCCACCAGCGCGCCCTCATGCGAGGCACGGCGCAGGCGCCACCACAGCCGGGCCAACGGGAAGCCGATCCGGTAGGCGGTGCGCCAGAACAGGTCGGCAATGGTGAGGCGGCCGCCCGGCGCCAGCTCGCCGCCGGCGTGGCCGCTCAGGTCCGCACCTGGGCCACGGCCTCGATGTCCGGGTCGAGCGCGAAATCGGACGGCGCTATGAAGCCCAGCCCGTCCCATGGGGTATCGATGCCGACCACCGCCAGGCAACGCGCCACGTATTCGGAGCAGATGTATTCGTCATCGGGCTGCAATCGCCCCGGCAGCCTGATGTTGAGCCGGCCCAGCGCCAGCCGCAGGCCGATCTTCGCCGCCTCCTTCTGCGAGAAATGGGTGCCGAGCCGGTCGAAGGCGAAGGTGGTAATGCGCCTTATCGCCGCCGCATCCGACCGCGCCGCCATGCCCGCGTGACGGGCGAGCAGGATCTTGCCGGGATATGGCTCCTGCCCGCTGCTGGTGCGGCGGACGAAATCGGACAGCGGCACCGCGCGGACGCCGATGTGCTCGACACATTCCAGCGCCATCACCCGGTCGATCTCCTGTAGGCGGAAGGCGATGGCGATGTGGCTCCACGGGCTGCGCGTCGCCCAGCGAATCAGGCGCGAACCGGCATCGTGCGCCGAGCACAGCAAGATATCGCCGTTGCGCACCTGCTCGCGCACAGCCTCGTAGCTTTGCGGCGCGAGCCGGGCGAACACGTCAGGATGAATGGTCAAATCGGCGGCTCATCCAGGCGGCGTGATCGCCCCGTCGAGCAACCGCCAAACCCGGTCGGGGTTCCCGTCGCGCAACGATGGCGGCAGCAGTTCGGCCGGAAAATCCTGATAGGCGACCGGACGCAGGAAGCGGCGGATCGCCAGCGTGCCGACCGAGGTGGTGCGGGCGTCGGAGGTGGCCGGGAACGGCCCGCCATGCACCATGGCGTGCCCGACCTCGACCCCGGTCGGCCAGCCATTGACCAGCACCCGTCCGCACCGCCGCTCCAGGGTCGGCAGCAGCGCCTGGGCCGCCGCAAGGTCGGAGTCCTCCATCTGCACGGTGATGGTGAGCTGCCCCTCCAACTGCTCCAGCACCGCCCGGATGCTGGCGAGGTCGGGGCAGCGCACGACCAGGGAAGCGGCGCCGAACACCTCCTCGGCCAGGCTCGGGTCGGCCAGGAAATGGGCCGCCGTGGTGGCGAACAGCATGGCCTCCGCCTGGGTCGCGCCGGTGGCCGGCTGGCTGCGGGCCAGGGTCTCGACGCCGCCAGTCGCCGCCACACGCTCGATGCCACGCTGGTAGGCCGCGCCGATGCCGGCGTGCAGCATGGTGGTGGGCGACGTCTCCCGCAACGCGGCGGTGGCGGCGGCGATGAAGCCGTCCAGCCCGGGGCCGTCCAGCGCCAGGATCAGGCCCGGATTGGTGCAGAACTGGCCGGCGCCCATGATGAGCGAGGCGACGAACCCCTTGCCGATCGCGGCCGGCCGGGCGGCGAGGGCGCCCGGCAGCAGGATG
>JAYTQW010000548.1:0-2176 GCA_043746535.1 Rhodospirillales bacterium | reverse complement strand
GGCGCTCGACCTGTCCACCGCCGAACGCCGCGCCATCGGACATGCCGCCTGCCGGCGGATCGGCGCATCGCACAGCTCCGACCGGCGGGCGCGGGAGTTGGAGGGGTATGTCGCCGAACTGGCCTATGCCGGACGGTAGGCGGTGCCGTCCTCGGCCCGCGCCGGATGCGCCAGGTACTGCGGGTCGGCCGGCCGCGCCACGGTGTCAAACTCGCGGGCGAGGCGATGCAGCGCCGTCCGCATCCCGGCGCCCCGCATGGCGCGGCCGTGGCCGGTCACCGCGATTTCCGGCTCCAGCGCCGCCAGCGTCTCGACCGAGCCGCGCGCCGCGACCCAGTCCTGGGTGAAGTACATCGGCGGCCCGTGCATCTCCGGCGCCTGGACCGCGACGGCGTAGGCGGATTCCTGCGCGGTGGTGATGAAGGCGTCGCCGGCCAGCAGCGTGCGGTCCGCCTCGCGCCACAGCGACACATGGCCGACCGAGTGGCCCGGCGTGTGCAGCCAGCGCCAGCCGGGCATCGGCGGCACGCTGCCATCGTCGGGCAGGGCGCGCAGCCAGCTTCGCACGTCGACCGGGCTGCGCGGGAACATGCCGGCGGTGAGCGCCAGCAGCCCGCCGCCGACATGGGTGTCCGGCGGCGGATAAGCGGCGGAGCCGTCCAGGTACGGCAGTTCCAGCCGGTGCGCGTACACCGGCACATCCCAACGCTCCAGCAGCGGTTGCAGGCAGCCGACATGGTCGAAATGCGCGTGCGTCAACACGATGGCGGCGGGTGGCGCGTCGACGCCGAAGCGTGCCGTGGCGGCGGCGGCGATTCGCCCGGTCATCCCCGGAATGCCGGTGTCGACCAGCACCCAGCGCCCCGCGCCGGCTCCCGCCTCGCCCACGAATGCGACGTTGACCAGCATCAGCCGCTCGTAGCCGACATCCGGCAGCACCTCGATCAGCCCGGCGGCAACCTCGTGGCCGGCTTCGTTGCTGGCGTCCAGGGGGATCTGCTGCGTCATGGCCCGCTCCCGTTTACCCGAGGTTGCGCCAGAGTTCGAGGTCGGCGTCGAAATGCGTGGGCGAGGCGGCGCGCAGGATGCCCACCGCCATCTCCACCTCGGCCTTCAACGGGCGCAGCGTCAGCACGGCGTCGCCGTCATGTGCCGCGGCGCGCAGGGCGTTGTTGCCGTCATCCGGCAGCACCGTCTGACGGATGCGGCCGAAGATGCTGGCGTCGGGCGGATTGGCATCGGCTTGCTGCTGCGGCGTGGCGGTGGCCTGGCCAGCCAGTGTAATCCGCTCCGCCGCGATCCCGGCGGCGATCAACTGCTGCCGCGCCGCATCGGCGGCGGCGGGTGTGGCGAAGCTGGCGGTCATCTCCCGGTCGTCAAGCGATGCCTCTGGCGCATGCAGGACTCCGTTTATCGTGGTCGGGCCTTCGGCCATGTCACGCTCCCTATCCTGATGCAAGGGGAACGGGGGCGGCGGGCGCCGGTTGCGTCAGGCTGTCTTGGCCTTGCGCGCGATCTGCGAGTCGAGTTCGGCGCCGAGCAGGATGACCGAGGTGGACAGCCAGATCCAGGTCATCAGGCCAACCGCCGCGCCAAGCGAGCCATAGGTCTTGTTGTAGCTGCCGAAGTTGGCCGCGTAGTACGAGAACGCCGCCGACACCAGCAGCCAGCCGATCGCGGCGGCGGCCCCGCCCCAGGTGACCCAGCGCCAGGGCGCCCAGCCCCGGCACGGGCCGTAGCGGTACAGAACCGCCAGGAACACCGTCACCACCACCAGCAGCAGCGGCCAGCGGCCAAACACCACCAGGGCGTCCACCAATGGCGAGCCGATCCAGCGCGTCACCGCCGGCGCCACCACCAGCGCCACCATCGCCAACGCCAGGAACACGATGGCGCCGACCGTGAAGGCCAGCGAGCGCAGCGTGAGCCTTACGAAGCCGCGCGTTTCGGTCTCCTCATAGACCGCGTTCAGCGCGTCGAACATCGCCTTCATGCCGGCATTGGCGCTCCAGATCGAGGTCAGGAAGCCGATGACGACGCCCAGCCCCAGCGCCTTGGGCGGGCTGGAGGTCAGTGCGTGCAGTTGCTGGGTGATGATCTCCATGCCGCCGCCCGGCAGCACGCCCGACAATGCCTGGACCTGCCCCCCGACACTCGCCGGGTTCGAGAACAGGCC
>JAYTQW010000547.1:0-8245 GCA_043746535.1 Rhodospirillales bacterium | reverse complement strand
GGCCATGTCGTCGTCGATCCGCCGCACCTGGCCGGTCAGGCCGTTGCAGGGGCCAAGCAGCAGGGCGGTGTCGAGATCGGCGGGCGCGTCGTACACCCGCGCCGCCGTGTCGTCCTGGCGCACGCCGCCGTCGATCAGCGCCACCAGCCGCTCCGGCCTGTGCCAGGCCAACTCCTTGCGCGCGGTCATGTGCAGCACGGCGAAGCCCAGCATCGCCTGCGCGCTCGCCAGCAGCGCCAGCGCCTGCTCCGCCTCGGCGGCCGACAGCCCGGCCCAGGGATCGTCGAGCAGCAGCAGCGACGGCCGGCGGGCGATGGCGCGGGCGATGGCCACGCGCACCGCCTGTTCCGGCGACAGCCGCGCCGGCGACATGGCGGCCACCTCGTCCAGCCGCATCACGCTCCGCGCCATGCGGGCATCCGCGGGCAACGCGCCGGACGCCGCCAGCATGCGGTCCACGCTCATGCGCGCGAACAGCCCGAGGTCGCGATGCACCACGCCGATGCCGCGCCGGTGCGGCGGCAGGCGGGTGATGTCCTCCTCGCCGAGCCGGACGGCGCCGCTGTCCGGCCGCGTGAAGCCGGCCAGCACCATGGCCAGTTCGGCGAGGCCGGAACTGCCGTCCGCTGCGGTGGCGCCGCCCAGCATCGTCACCCATTCGCCGTCGTCGATGGACAGCGACACGTCGCGCAGCAGGGGAGCCCGGTGCCGCGCCAATCGGATCGCGTCCATGATGACCAGCGGTTGGCTCATGACGGGCCCCTCCCAGCGTGTATGTGATCCCAGGGCAACCCCATGTGTCGTATTTGCGTTGCATCGACAACATTCCGCAACACAGGAGAACGACATGGTGAGCACCCGGAACCTGAACGCCGCCGCATCGGACGCCAACGCGCAGCTACGCGATCTCCGTCAGCAGGTCGATGACCTGATGCGCGAGCGGGTCTCGCCGATGGTGTCCGACGCGGCCGGCCGGGCTCAGGATTACGCCCGCCAGGCCAGCAGCTACGCCCATGACGGCGCGGATGCGTTCTCCGGTCAGGTGCGCGAGATGCCGATCGTGGCCGTCCTGGTGTCGGCGGCGGCGGGCTATCTGCTCGGCCGCCTGTCGCGTTAGGCGATGCGTCTGGTTCAACTCGGCCGGGTCGCCGTCCAGGCCGAGTCGCTCCGGCTGCGCCGCCTCGCGAAGCGCACCACGCTCCGGCTAGTGCTGGCCGCCGGTGGCGCGGTGTTCCTGATCGGCGTGCTGATCGCGGTCCATGTGGCGATCGGCCTCGCGCTGACGCCCAGCGTGGGGGCGCTTTGGGCGACGCTGATCGTGGGCCTGATCGATCTGCTGATCGGCGGCGGCCTGTTGCTGGTGGCGCTCTACAGCTCGCCCGGCAAGGTCGAGCGGGAGGCGCGGCTGGTGCGTGAGGAGGCGCGCGCGCAAATGGCCGAGGCGGCGGTGATCTCGGTGCTGGTCGGGCCGGCGCTGCGCCGCGTCGGCTTCACCTTGCTCGACCGTGTGCTGGGACGCGGCGCCAACCGAACGTCTAGCCGGATGCGAGGGAGATAGCTTGCGGAACCGATCAGGGCGCGGCCGATGCGCCCCGATCGGCTTCCCGCGCATCGGACGGCTCATCCTCCGCCGCGCGCCTCAGCCGGCGGTAGCTGCGCAGGCTGAATGGCAGCATGGCCACATAGAGCAGGCCCGCCGCCGCCAGCGCGGCCCAGGGATCGGCCAGCAGCAGGGTCGCGAACAGCCCGGAGCCGAGCAGCAGCGGCAGCACGTACGGTGCCGGCACCTTGAAGTTCTTGAAGCTCCAGACCGGCAGCGTGGACACCAGCAGCAGGGCGGTGGCGGTCAGCAGCACGCCGCTGAACAGCGGATAATGCACCACCGCCAGCAGCCGGTCCCAGCCCATCGACTGCGCCTCCAGTCCCGCGAACAGCGGGAACAGCGCGATCGCGGCACCTGCCGGGGCGGGTACCCCGGAGAAGAAATTATAGGTGTAGGCCGGGTGCGCCGCCGCCCCGCCCAGCGCCTCCAGCGAGGCGTTGAACCGCGCCAGCCGCAGCGCCATGCACACGCTGAACAGCACGCACGGCATGAAGCCGTAGGCGCGAGCGCTCTGCAACGTCCACAGGTACAGGACGAAGCTGGGCGCCACGCCGAAGCACAGGAAATCGGCCAGGCTGTCGAACTCGGCGCCGAACCGCGAGGTCGCCTTCAGCAGCCGCGCCAGCCTCCCGTCCAGCCCGTCGATGCAGGCGGCCACGGTGATCGCCACCGCCGCCGCGCCGAACCGCGCCTCCAGCGCGAACCGCATCGCGGTCAGGCCGGCGCACAGGCCGAGCATGGTCAGGATGCTGGGCATCATGCGGTTGAACGACGGCCCCTTGAAGCGTGGGCGCGCGCGCCGGCGCAGCTTGCCGCGCAACGGCAGCCGGCGGATCTCGCCAAAGCCGCGCAGACGGGGCGGGACGCTCACGGCATCGACACGGCGCCGAGGTCGGCGATCACCGTCTCGCCGCCGATCATGGTCTGGCCCACCGCGACCAGGGCGCGCACGCCCTCCGGCAGGTACAGGTCGGTGCGGCTGCCGAAGCGGATGATGCCGAACCGCTGGCCGGCGCGCACCGCGTCGCCCTCGTGGGCCGCGCACAGGATGCGGCGCGCGATCAGGCCGGCGATCTGCACCACCGCCATGTCGCGCCCGTCCGGCAGGCGGATCGCCAGCGCGTTGCGCTCGTTGTCGTCGCTGGCCTTGTCCATGCTGGCGTTGAGGAAGCGGCCGGGACGGTAGGCGATGCGCGTCACGGTGCCGTCCACCGGCATCCGGTTCACGTGCACGTCGAGCACCGACAGGAAGATCGCCACCCGCCAGCGCGGCGCCGGGCCGAGGCCGAGTTCCACCGGCGGCACCGCCGGCATGACCGAGACCACATGCCCATCCGCCGGCGCCAATGCCAGGCCGGCGCGGCCGGGGGCCACGCGCTCCGGATCGCGAAAGAAATACAGGCAGATCAGGATGAAGGCGACGCCGATCCAGGCGAGCCAGTGCGCCAGGATCAGCCCCAGCACGACCACCACCGCCCCGGCGGCGAGGAACGGCCGGCCGGCTGGATGCGGCGGCGCCATGACAAGACGAAAGGAATTGACAAGGGACATTTGGCCGGGGGTTATGCAGGCTTCACCTGCGTCGGGCAAGCACCGGCCGCCATCGCGCCGCGCGGTATGCCAAGCCGGGCGGTATGCCAAGGAGACCTGCCGGCCATGACCAGCCGTACTACCCTGTTCGCTATCCTGCTCGCCAGCGTCGCCCTCGCCTACCCAGCGGTCCCAGCCTTGGCCCAGGTCGCCAACCCACCCGTCAACGCGGCGGCCGACCAGCAGGCCGCGCCGGCCGACCCGGCGCCGGCTGCGGCACCGGCGTCGGCACCGGCACCGATCGGAGTGACCTACAGCCAACTGCTTGGAACCGGCGCGATCCGCGATATCCAGGGCAGGCTGAAGGCGCTCGGCGCGTTCAGCGGCAACGCCGACGGCACCTGGAGCAATGACAGCGGCCTGGCGCTGCAAAACTTCCAGCAGAGCCACGGGCTTCAGGTGACCGGCGACATCAACCCGGCCACCGCCGCCATGCTCGGCCTGAGTCCCGCCTCGTTGGTCGGCTCCGGTCCCGCGCCGGCGCCGGTCGCAGCCCCGCTCGCCGCAGCCCCGCCTGCCGCAACCCCGCTCGCGCCCTCCCCGGATCGCGCCGCCGCCAGCGGACAGCCGGCGTTCGCGCTGAGCGCCAACTCGGTGCGCATGATCCAGGCGCGCCTGCGGCAACTCAGGCTGTACGGCGGCAGCATCGATGGCCTGTGGGGCGGCGGCTCGCTGGCCGCGCTGCAATCGTTCCAGCAGGCGCACGGCCTGCCCGCCGACGGCCGGCTGACCGCCGCCAGCGTCTCGGCGCTCGGCATCGACCCGGCGGCGATGCAGCCGCAATAGGATCGGGTTGCCGCAGCCCTAGTTCGACCCGATTTGATTCGGCGAGGCGGGCGGGATGGTGAAGACCTGGCCGGGATAGATCAGGTCGGCGTTGCGGATCTGCTCGCGGTTGGCCTGGTAGATGACGGTGTAGCGGATGCCGTGGCCATAGGCGTGCCGTGCGATGCGCCACAGGTTCTGACGCGGCTGCACCACCACGCGCCCCGGCACGGCGTCACTCGCGGTGATGACCTCCCGCCTGAACGGCAACTCCACGCGGGCGCTGGTGCCGCCGTTGGCCGCGAGCTGGTCGACGCGCAGCCTATGCTCGCCGGCGGCCACGGTGTCGCTCGGCAGCAGCGTCCAGCGGCCGTGCGGGTCGGCGGTGGCGAGGCCGACCGGGTGCTGGTCGATATAGACCTGCACGCTGCTGCGGGGCGGGGCCGCGCCGGCGAAGCGGATAGCGCCGTGCTCGTCGTAATCGACGATATCGAGGCCGAGCCTGCCGTCGTTGCGCGGCTGCGCGCCGGGGGCCTGAAGCAGGCGCGGCATTTCGCCCGGCGGTGTCACCAGGGCGAAAGCGGTGGCGGCGGGCGGCTGCGATGGCTTGGCCGCGTTGGGCACCACGACGATGAGCGGGCTGGCGGACTGGGTGCTGGAGCCGCCGGCCCCATGCGTGGTCAGCGTCAACTCCTGGCCGCCAGCGGCCAATGGCCGCGACGGCACCGCGACCCACTGGCCGTCGGCGTCGGCATGGGCAGTGGCGATGGCCTGCCCGTTCGAGGCGACCACGACCTGGCTGTCCGGCGGTGCGCGCCCGGCCAGCACCGCGCCGCCATGCGGGTCGACGCGCACGATGTCGAAGCTGGGCGGTGCCGGCGCCTGGTCCGGCGTGGGCACGGGCATCGGCGCGGGCAGGGGTATGGGCAGGGATACGGGCGCGCTCGCGGCCGGCGCGGCCGCCGCGATCTCGGGCTGGGCCGGCGGCGCTGGGGCGGCAGCGGCGACCGCCTTCGCACGTTGCGCGGGCTGCGGCAACGCGGGCGGTGCCACCTGCGGCTGTGCCATGGCCGGGGCGGCGGCGACCACCGGCATCACCGCACCGGCATGGACAGTATCGGCATGGACAGTATTGGCATGGACAGCGTCGGCATGGACAGCGTCGGTGGCGGGCGTGCGCAAATCGAGCCATAGCCACGCTCCGCCGGCTGCCAGGATGATGACAATCGCCGCAAGTGGCCGGATGACGACTGACCGGCGCTGGTCGGGCTGGATCGCGGACACGTTTGTTGACATCCCTATGACTTTTTGAGTGTCCAGCTATGTGGCAAGCTGACCCTTGCGCGCAACGGCGAATTCCATCCGCAGGCGGCCAAACACTGGGTTTTGCTCGAAGACACCGCATATTCTTGCCGCAACAGCAGGAGCCACGGGATGGCGCGGGACCAAATCGTTCGCGGCGGCAAGACGCCTGCCGCAGGCCGGGGCCTGGGGCAAGGCATGGGCCGCACCGCCGCCACCGTGATGCGGCTGCCGATGCGGGTCTGGGACCTGCCGGTGCGGCTGATCCACTGGCTCATTACCCTGGGGATGGCCGGCAGCTACTTCACCTACCTGTTCGGCTACGTGCAATTGCACATCTGGCTTGGCGAGACGACGTTGGGACTGCTGCTGTACCGGCTGATCTGGGGCTTTGTCGGCAGCGAGACGGCACGCTTCCGCAAGTTCCTGCGCAGCCCGCTCGTGGGATTGCGTCACCTGGCGGCGTGGCGGACGGTCGAGGTCGACAACGAGATCGGCCACAACGCCGCCGGTGGCTGGATGGTGCTGATCCTGCTCGGCGTGATCGCGTTGCAGGTCGGCACCGGGCTGTTCGTCCACAACCGCTCCGGCCTGGGCGGCCCGCTGGCGCATCTGGTGGCGCCGGCCACTTGGCACACCGCACGCCAACTGCATGGGCTGTTCTGGAACGTGCTGCTGGGGGCGGTGATCCTGCATGTGCTGACGGTGGCGAGCTACTATTTCCTCAAGAAACAGAACCTGGTGCGGCCCATGGTCACCGGCAAGAAACGGCTGCCGGCGGCGGCCAGGGCGCCCCGCATGGCCAGCGCGGCGCGGATGCTGCTGGTGTTGGCGGTCGTCATGGGCTTGGTGGCGTTCGTGGTCTGGGGCACCGGAAGCCTATAGGGTAGTCAGGGCCTATGGCTCAGCCTGCCAGCCTTCAACCAGCCTCAAGGAGAGTCGATGCCGCGCATTGCATCCGTCGCCGTGTTCTGCGGCGCCAGCCTGGGCCACGATCCGGTGTTCCGGGAGGCGGCGGCGGCACTTGGCCTCGGCCTGGCGCAGGCGGGCATCCGGCTGGTTTATGGCGGCGGGCAGATCGGCCTCATGGGGGCGCTCGCCGACGCGGTGCTGGCAGGCGGCGGCGAGGTGGTCGGCGTCATCCCCGAGTTCCTCACCCGGTCCGAGGTCGCGCATGAGCGCGCCAGCGAGATGATCGTCACCAGCAGCATGCACAGCCGCAAGCAGCGGATGTTCGAGTTGTCCGACGCCTTCGTGTCGTTCCCCGGCGGCCTCGGCACCCTGGACGAGACGTTCGAGATCCTGACCTGGCGGCAGTTGCGCATGCACGACAAGCCGATCCTGATCGGCGATGTGGCCGGCTGCGCGCAACCGCTGCTGGCCCTGATCGAGGCCACCATCGCCGCCGGTTTCGCCCGCGCCGACATCCGCGAGCTGTACCAAGTGGCCGACGGCATCCCGGCCCTGCTCGCCCAGCTCCGCGAGCTGGCCGCCACCCAGGCGCCGGCCGCGCAGACTTCCAAGCTGTAGGCCATTTCAAATCACAGGCCGGCCCTTGCCGTGGGCTGGCGAGCAAGCTATGACGCCGGCTACGGAGTATAGCTCAGCCTGGTAGAGCACTGTGTTCGGGACGCAGGGGCCGGAGGTTCGAATCCTCTTACTCCGACCATCTTTTCAGTCGTTTTGCATCTTATCAGACAGTCTCTCATCGCCGGTGGGCGGCCCACAGGATGAGCCAGCGCATCGGCATCACCCACAGGCTGCCCGCAATCAGGAAGTATGCCGCCTGCACCGCCCAATGCACATGGGCGACCTGGTCGCCAAGGACGACGGCCACCGCGATGTAGATGGCAAGGCCAAGCACGCCAGCCACGGCGGCGATCGGTGTTCTGGACATGCGGCGTGGGTTAGCCGGTGCCGCGCCTCCACGCTAGTGTATCCCGCCCACACCCCGCCGCCGCATGGAGCAGCCGACCGATGGACGCGACCCGCATGGACCTGAAGGCGCATATCCGGGGCATCCCGGATTTTCCCAAGCCCGGCATCCTGTTCTACGACATCTCCACCCTGCTGCGTGACGCCGGCGCCTGGCAGGAGGCGATGGAGCGGCTGGCGGCGGCGATCACCCCCTACAAGCCCGACCTGCTGGCCGGCATCGAGTCGCGCGGCTTCCTGCTGGCGGCGCCGCTGGCGCTGAGGCTGAACTGCGGCTTCATCATGCTGCGCAAGCGCGGCAAGCTGCCCGGCCCGGTGGTCGGCCTCGACTACGACCTGGAATACGGCCAGGACCGCATCGAGATTCAAGCCGACGCGGTGACACCTGGCGCCCGCGTGATGGTGCTGGACGACCTGCTGGCGACCGGCGGCACCATGGCCGCGTGCATCCAGTTGCTGCGTCGGGTCGGCGCGGTGGTGCCGGCGGCGGCGGTGATGATCGAACTCAGCTTCCTTGGCGGACGCGACCGGGTCGATGTGCCGGTCGAGGCGCTGATGGCCTACGACTCGTAGGATGCCCCTGTCGCGCCGCGCCCTGCTGGCCGCCGCCAGCCTGCTTGCATCCGTCAGCCTGCTTGCATCCAGCCGCACGGCGACGGCCGGCGAAGCGGCCAGCGTGCTGGTGGCCGGTCCGGATGGCGGGCGCATGGCCGAGTGGCTGCTGCGGCTTTCGCCCGGACTGCTCGCCGGCATCGGCGCCGGCTCGGGCGGCCTGACCAGACAAACCGAGGGCGGCGCCGACGGCGTCACCGGCGCCAACGTGTTCGAGACCCGCTTCACCCCCGCCGGCACCGGCCTGCTGCTGGCGCCAGGGGAGGCGGCCAGGGCGTGGCTGGCCGGCGACGCGCGGGTGCATTTCGACGTGGCGCGGTGGCTGCCGGTGCTGTCCGGGGTATCGACCGGCGCCCTGGTGTGCCGGCGCTCGCTGGCCTCCGCAGCTTCCCGGCCATGGCGCGTGGCCATGGCGTCCGCGCTGGAACCGGCGGCGGC
>JAYTQW010000546.1:0-11526 GCA_043746535.1 Rhodospirillales bacterium | reverse complement strand
GATCTGGCGGCTGCACCCGTACCGCCCGGCGCGCGCTGCGGTGGCCGAGTGCTACCGGCTGATGGCGGTGCTGTGCGGCGACCTCGGCGCCATGCTGCTCGCCCACTCCGCCGAGGAGGCGCGCTGGGACCGTCACGCTCGCCAGCACCGCCGCCAGGTGCGCGAGGCGATCGAGTCGGCGCGCGCCGCCGTGCTGGCCACGGTGCGCGCACGCGGCCCGGTGAGCGGGCGTTCGGCGCAGAGCTGGATCCGGCTGGAGGCGGCCGACCAGTTGTTCGCGGCCCTGATCGCCTTGTCCGACCTGCTGGCCGACGAGCCTGACGCGAACGCGCTGGCCCGCGCGCGCAGGATGCTGCGGCTGCTGGAGCCGGTGCTGCTCGAACTGGCCCATGCGATCGTCGCCGACACGCACCGGGGACGCCCGGCGCTGGAGCACGCCGTCGCGGCGGTCGGCGTCGTCGCGCGCGGCGGCGATACCGGGGCGGCCACGCCGCTGGCGCGCATCGCCGGAACCATCCAGGAGAAGCTCGGCATCGCCACCCGCATGTCGAACGAGGAGGCGATGCTGCCGCAGGCCGCCGGCGCCGGCCATCGCGCGGCCTGGTGGGCGACGCTGCGCAGCCATCTGCGCCGTGACGACGAGGTGCTGCGCCACGCTGCCCGCGCCGCCGCCATGGCGGCCCCGGCCTTCGCCGTGACGTGGATCTGGCCGGGGCCGTACGAGCACTGGCTGACCATCACGCTGGTGCTGACCATGCAGCCCTATTTCGCCGTGACCTTCGCCCGCGCGGTGGAGCGGATCGGCGGCACCGTGCTGGGCGGCGGCCTGGCCGCTCTGCTGGCGGTGGTCTGCACCACGCCACTGGCGATGGCCGCGGCGTTGTTCCCGCTGGCGGTGGTGGCGCTGTCGGTGCGCGCGGTCAGCTTCGGCCTGTTCATGGCCTGCCTCACGCCCATGGTGGTGCTGCTGAGCGAGCTTGGCCGTCCCGGAGAGAGCGAGTTCACCATCGCCCTGATGCGCGCCCTGTTCACCTTGGCCGGTGGCGTGCTGGCGCTGCTCGGCACCTGGTTGCTGTGGCCGGTGTGGGAGCCGGACCGGCTGGACCGCGAGTTGCGCGCCGTCATCCTGGCGCATGGGCGCTACGCAGCCGCCGAAATCGCCGACCTGCTCGGCGAGGGCGGAGCCGCTGGCGCGGAGGCGGCGCGGCGCGCGGCCGGCCTCGCCAGCAACACGCTGGAGACGACGTTGCAGCGGGCCATGCTCGGGCCGCGTGGCGACCAGCTTCTGGACGCGGCGATGGTGATCGACGCCGCGATGCGCCGGATGGCCGGGCGGCTGTCCATCCTGCATGTCACCGCCGAGCATCGTGGCCACGACCCCGCGCCGTGGCAGGCGTGGAGCGCCTGGGTCAGCGCCGCGTCGGAGGCGCTGGCGACCGGACGCCGCGACCTGCCGCCGCGCCCGGCGCTGCCGGAGGGCGATGCCGCCGCCGAGGCGCTGGCACGGATCGCGGCGCAGTTGGAACTGGTCGCCGGCGCCATGCGGCGGCCCGTGGCGGCTCAGTCGTCGCCGGCGTCGCGCTCACGCCGGATGCCGGCGGCGGGATAGACGCCGAGGATGCGGCTCTCGCGCGAGAAGAACGAGAGTTCCTCCAGGGCGCGGCGCAGATGCGGCTGTTCCGGCTGGCCCTCGACGTCGCACAGGAACTGGGTGGCGGTGAAGTGGCCGCCGACCATGTAGCTTTCCAGCTTGGTCATGTTGACGCCGTTGGTGGCGAACCCGCCCAGCGCCTTGAACAACGCCGCCGGCAGGTTGCGCACGCGGAAGATGAAGGTGGTCATCAGCCCGCCCTCGTCCGGCGTGTGCGGCACCGCGCGCGGGGCGCAGACGTAGAATCGGGTGGTGTTGTGCGCGGCGTCCTCGACGTTGGCGCGCAGGACCTGCAACCCGAACAGCTCGGCGGCGAGCGAGGAGGCGATTGCCGCCTCCTCCGGGTTGCCCCACGCCGCCACCTGCTCGGCGGCCCCGGCGGTGTCGGCCTGGACCACCGGCGCCAAGTCGAGCTCCTTCAGGATGCGGCGCACCTGGCCCAGCGCCACCGCGTGCGAGTGGGCGCGGCGGATGGTGGCGAGCGAAGCGCCGGGCGAGGCCAGCAGGCAGTGCTCGACGCGCTGGAAATGCTCGCCGACGATGAACAGGCCGCTGTCGGGCAACAGCGCGTGGATGTCCGGCACGCGCCCGGCCAGCGAGTTCTCGCAGGGCAGCATGGCCAGTTGCGCGGCCCCGCCATGCACCGCCTCCATCGCCGCCTCGAAGGTCGGGCATGGCAGGGTGCGCCAGTCCGGGTAGGCGGTGCGGCAGGCGAGGTCGGAATAGGCGCCCGGCCGGCCCTGGAAGGCGATGGTGCCGGAGGTAGGATCATCGGTCATGGCGCGATCATCGGGCTGGCGCGCGCGCGCAGCAAGTCCGCGGGCGTGTCGACCCCGAACACCGGCGCGTCCACCTGCGCGCAGCCGATGTGCATCCCGGCCTCCAGCGCCCGCAACTGCTCCAGCGACTCGCGCCGTTCCAGCACCGAGGGCGGCAGCGCCACGAACCGCGCCAGCGCCGCGCGCCGCCAGGCATAGACGCCGAGATGGTGCCAGAGCGGGCCGTCGCCCCACGGGACCGGCTGGCGCGAGAAGTACAGCGCGCGGGCGACGGCGCCGCCCTCCGCGAAGCCGCACACGGCCTTGACGATGGACGCCGACGCCGCCTCGCCGCCGTCGCGCACCAGCGTCACCAGCGTGCCCAGGTCGCATCCGGGATCGGCCAGCGGCAGCAGCACCGCATGCAGCAGCGCCGGCGGCAGGCTCGGCAGGTCGCCTTGCAGATTTACCACCACGTCGTGATCGCCAGCCGGATCGTACTCCCGCAACGCCGCGTGGACGCGGTCGGAGCCGGACGGCAGCGCGGGGTCGGTCAGCACCGCCCGCCCACCGGCGGCGCGCACCGCGTCCGCGATCTCCGGCTCGGCGCAGGCCACCAGCACCGGGCCGATGGCGGCCTCCCGCGCGCGCCGCCAGACATGGACGATCATCGGCGTGCCGTGGATGTCGGCCAGCGGCTTGCCGGGCAGCCGGCTGGAGGCCATGCGGGCGGGGATGACGACGATGGGGCGCATGTGCGGCGGCAGGCTCCGGGCCACGGGTTGTCGCACGGCGGTCACTTGCCTATGGTACGGCGCACATTAGGTAGGCCGGTGATGGGGCGCAATGCGCGCGCCGTGGCCCTGACGGAGAGACGCTCGGATGGAAAGCCTGGAGGCCAACAAGGTGTTCGCGGCGGTGCTGGTCGCCGGCATCGCCTTCATGGGCGCGACCCTGATCGCCGATGGCCTGGTGACGAGCGAGCGCCTGTCCAAGCCCGCCATCGCCATTGCCGAGACGGCCCCGGCAACCGCCGGCACGCCGGCCGAGCCGGCGCTGCCGCCGATCGGCCCGCTGCTGGCCAAGGCCGATCCCGGCGCCGGCGAGGGCGACGTGAAGAAGCTCTGTTCGGCCTGCCACTCGTTCAACGAGGGCGGCAAGGCCGGCGTCGGCCCCAACCTGTACAACGTGGTCGGCGGGCCGCACGCGCATATGCAGGGCTATTCCTACTCCAACGCGATCAAGGCCAAGCAGGGTCCGTGGACCTACGAGGAACTGAACCAGTGGCTGCATAAGCCCAGCGCCTACGCGCCCGGCACCAAGATGGGTTTCGCCGGCATCAACAGCAACAAGGACCGGGCGGACGTGATCGACTACCTGCACACCCTGTCGCACGCGCCGGTGCCGCTGCCCACCGCCGATGCCGCCGCCACCGTGCCGGCCAACGCCACCGGGCAGGCGCCGGCGGCGAAGTCCCCGGTCGGCGCGGCGCCTGGTCCCGCCAACGCCCCCGCACCCGCCTCGAAGGCCACGTCGCCGGCGCCCGCCGTGCCGGGTCCGGCCGCGTCGGGCGAGAACAAGGCGGCGATCTCCGCCGCGGCCACCGGCGGCGCTTCGGCGCCGACCAGCCAGATGCTGCCTCCCGGCGACGCCAAGGCGGCGGCGGACCACGCGGCCTCGGCCCCTGCCGCGCCGAAGTAGCGGGGCGTGCGGGCGCCTGTCATCGACGACAGCCTGATCGCGGCGGCAGAGGCGGCCGTCGACGTGGCCGGGGCGGTGATCAGGCCATATTTCCGCGCCGGCCTCGACGCCGACCTGAAGGACGACGCCAGCCCGGTCACCATCGCCGACCGCGCCGCCGAGCAGGCGATGCGGGCGATGCTGTCGGCCCGCCACCCGGCCCACGCCATCCTGGGCGAGGAGTTCGGCGAGACGAACGCCGGCGCCGACTGGCGCTGGGTGCTCGACCCGATCGACGGCACCCGCGCCTTCATCACCGGACGGCCGACCTTCGGCACGCTGGTCGGCCTGCTGCACCAGGGCGTACCCGTGCTGGGCATCGTCGACCAGCCGGTGACCGGGGAACGCTGGATCGGCGTCGCCGGCCAGCCGACCCGGTTCCGTGGCCCGCTCGGCGGCAACGTCGGCGTGCGAGGCTGTGCGCGCCTGGACCGCGCCGAACTGTCCTGCACCAGCCCGGAGATGTTCGACCGCGCGCAGTCCGTGCGCTGGAACCGGCTGGCGTCGCAGGCGCGCCGGCGGACGTTCGGCGGCGACTGCTACGCCTACAGCCTGCTGGCGCTCGGCCAAATCGACATCGTCGCCGAGGCCGGGGTGAAGATATGGGACTGGGCGGCGCTGGTGCCGGTGATCGAGGGCGCCGGCGGCCGGATGACCGACTGGTCCGGCAACAAGCTGCGCGACGGCTTCGACGGCACCGCCATCGCGGTCGGCGATCCCGGCTTGCTGGAACCGGCGTTACGTCTGCTGGCGGAGTAGCCGGCCCCACGCTGCGGAGGATGTGGATGCGGATGAACTGGCTGGCCGCCGCGTGCGGGTTGTGGGCGACGGCATCGCTCGCCATCCCCGCCCGCGCCGCCGACGTGGCGAAGGTGGACGTGGCGAAGGTGCATGGCATCTCGCTGGTCGGCCCATTGGCGCTGCCGCCGGACTACAAGGCGTTCCCCTGGGTCAATCCCGACGCGCCGAAGGGCGGCGAGGTGGCGCTGGCCGCCACCGGCACCTTCGACAGCTTCAACCCGTTCATCGTGCGCGGCACCCCTGGCCCGGTCACGCCGGTGTGGGACACGCTGATGCAGGCCAACCCGAACGAGCTGTCCTCGGAATATGGCCGCCTCGCGCAGACGGTCGAGTTGCCGGCCGACAAGAGCTGGGTCGCGTTCGACCTGCGCCCGGAGGCGAGGTGGTGGGACGGCACGCCGGTCACCGCCGAGGACGTGGCCTGGACGTTCGACACCCTGCGCGCCAGCGGGCGGCCGTTCTACACCCAGTATTACGATGGCGTGGACCACGTCGAGGTCGACGGCCCCAGCCGCGTGGTGTTCCGCTTCAAGACCGCCGGCAACCGCGAGCTGCCGTCGATCATCGGCCAGTTGCCGGTGCTGCCGAAGCACTGGTGGGCCGGGCGCGACTTCTCGGCGCCGCTGACCGAGCCGCCGCTTGGCTCCGGCCCGTACCGGGTCGGCCATTTCGAGTTCGGCCACAGCATCACCATGGAACGGGTGCCCAACTACTGGGGCCGTGACCTGCCGTTCGCCCGCGGCCTCTACAACTTCGACAAGATCCGGACCGAGTATTTCCGCGACACCGACGTGCAGTTCGAGGCGTTCAAGGCCGGCCAGGTCGATTGGCGCCAGGAACTCAGCGGCAAGGCCTGGGCGACACGTTACGACTTCCCCGCCATCGCCCGCGGCTCCGTGAAGAAGGAGGCGTTGCAGCAGCACCTGCCGACCGGGATGCAAGGCTTTGCCATGAACCTGCGCCGGCCGCAGTTCCGCGACCGCCGTGTGCGGGAGGCGATGGCGCAGTTGTTCGACTTCGACTGGATCAACAAGACGCTCTCGTACGGCCTGAACGAGCGCATCGAGAGCTATTTCGCGGGCACCGAGTTCGCCACCTCCGGCCTGCCGACCGGCGACGAGCTGGCGCTGCTGAACCAGTACCGCGGCCAGGTGCCGCCGGAGGTGTTCACTACCGAGTTCCATATCCCCGCCACCGACGGCTCCGGCAACAACCCGCAGGGGCTGCGGCGCGCCTATGACCTGCTGAAGGCGGCCGGCTACGTGCTGCGCGACCGCAAGCTGGTCGGCCCGGACGGCAAGCAGCTCAGCTTCGAGATCCTCGACTACGACCCCACCTTCCAGCGGCTCGAACTGCCGTACTCGCAGCAACTCGAACGCCTCGGCATCGCCGTGCAGATCCGCACCGTCGATCCGGCGCAGTACCAGCATCGCATGGACAGCTTCGACTACGACATGACCACCATCGTCGTCCCCGGCACCGACAGCCCCGGCAACGAGGAGATCGACAACTGGGGCTGCGCGTCCGGCAAGCAGGAGGGCGGCTCCAACATCGTCGGCGTGTGCGACCCGGTGGTGGACGCGCTGGCGCGCAAGGTGGTCGAGGCGCCGGACAAGGCGGCGCTGCTGACCGCGACCCACGCGCTGGATCGCGTGCTGCTGTGGAACTGGTACGTGGTGCCGCAGTTCCGCCGCTCGAAGCTGTTCATCGCCTACTGGGACCGCTTCGGCCGCCCCGCGCAGCCGATCCGCACCGGCACCGAGTTCGACTCGTGGTGGTTCGACGCGGAGCGCGCGAAGGCGGACGACCTGGCGCGGAAGCATGGCGGCTAGGGCAAGGCCCAGGGCTTCGCCCCTGGACCCCAGCAAAGGCTGGCCTTTGCAATCCTTTAGTTTCGGGGCCTGGCGCCGCGCCGCTGGCCTTGCCTGCTGATGGGCGCCTACCTGCTGCGCCGTCTGCTGCTGGTCATCCCGACCCTGTTCGGCATCATCGCCATCAACTTCGCCGTGGTGCAACTGGCACCGGGCGGCCCGGTCGAGCAGGCGATCGCCGAGCTGAAGGGGCGCGGCAACGCCATGGCCGGGCTTTCGGGCGGCGGCGCCGACGTGGCCGCGCCGACCGTGCCCGGCAGCTATCGCGGCTCGCGCGGGCTGGACCCGGCGCTGGTACAGCGCATCCGGGTGATGTTCGGCTTCGACAAGCCGCCGCTGGAGCGGTTCGAGCGGATGGTCGGGCAGTACCTGCGGTTCGATTTCGGCACCTCGCTGTTCAGCGGGCGGCCGGTGCTGGGGCTGGTGCTGGAGAAGATGCCGGTCAGCGTCTCGCTCGGGCTATGGTCCACGTTGCTGATCTACCTCATCAGCATCCCGCTCGGCATTGCCCGCGCGGTGCGCAACGGCAGCCGGTTCGACCTGTGGTCCGGCGTCGTGGTGCTGGTCGGCTACGCGGTGCCGAGCTTCCTGTTCGCCATCCTGCTGGTGGTGGCGCTGGCCGGCGGCAGCTATGTGCAGTGGTTCCCGTTGCGCGGGCTGCACAGCCCCGGCGCCGAGCACTGGTCGTGGGGCGCGCGGGCGGTCGACTACCTGTGGCATATCGTGTTGCCGACCACGGCTATCGTGATCGGCGGGTTCGCCACCCTCACGCAACTGACCAAGAACAGTTTCCTGGAGCAGATCGGCCAGCAATACGTGCTGACGGCGCGGGCCAAGGGAGCGCCGGAACAGCGCGTGCTGTACCGCCATGTGTTCCGCAACGCGATGCTGCTGGTGGTGGCAGGGTTCCCGGCGGCGTTCATCAGCATCCTGTTCACCTCCTCGCTGCTGATCGAGATCATCTTCTCGCTCGATGGCCTCGGCCTGCTCGGCTACGACGCGGCGTTGCGGCGCGACTACCCGATCATCTTCGGCACGCTCTACATGTTCACGCTGCTGGGCCTGCTGATGCAGATCGTCGGCGACCTGATGTACACCGTGGTCGATCCGCGCATCGACTTCTCGGCGCGGCGGTGATGCGGCTGTCGCCGGTCAGCCGCCGCCGGCTCGCGGCCTTCCGCGCCCATCGTCGCGGCGTATGGTCGCTGCGCATCTTCGCCGCGATCTTCGTGCTGACGCTGTTCGCCGAGTTCGTCGCCAACGACCGCCCGTTACTGGTCCGCTTCGACGGGCACTGGTTCGTGCCGGTGCTGCGCGACTATGGGCAGGATGCGTTCGGGCCGGATTTCCTGCCGATCGACGCCGACTACACTGACCCCGAGCTGCGGCGCGCGATCGCGGCGAAGGGCTGGATGATCTGGCCGGCAGTGCCGTTCAACGCCACCTCGCTGGTCAAGAGCCTGCCGGTGCCGGCGCCCTCGCCGCCGTCCTGGCGCAATTTGCTCGGCACCGACGACCAGGCGCGCGACGTGCTGGCGCGGGTGATCTACGGCGTGCGCGTGTCGATCCTGTTCGGCTTCACGCTGACCATCTTCGCCAGCGTCATCGGCGTCGCCGCCGGCGCGGTGCAGGGCTTCTATGGCGGCCTGACCGACCTGCTGTTCCAGCGCTTCATCGAGGTCTGGTCGGGGATGCCGCAACTCTACATGCTGATCATCCTGTCCAGCTTCATAGCGCCCGACTTCTGGATCCTGCTCGCCTTCCTGCTGCTGTTCAGTTGGATGGCGCTGACCGGGCTGGTGCGGGCCGAGTTCCTGCGCGGCCGCAACCTGGACTACGTGCGCGCCGCCAAGGCGCTGGGCGTGCGCGACAGTGCCGTGATGTGGCGTCACATCCTGCCCAACGCGATGGTGGCGACGCTGACCTTCCTGCCGTTTACGCTGTCCGGCTCGGTCACCGTGCTGGCCAGCCTGGACTTCCTCGGCTTCGGCCTGCCGCCCGGCTCGCCGTCGCTGGGCGAGCTGGTCAGCCAGGCGCGCAACAACTTGCAGGCGCCGTGGCTGGCGATCGCGGCGTTCGTGGTGCTGGGCGCGCTGCTGATCCTGCTGATCTTCATCGGCGAGGCGGTGCGCGACGCCTTCGACCCGCGCCAGATGCCGGGCAGCCGGTGACGGCGCTGCTCGAAGTGTCCGGCCTCGGCGTGGCGTTCGGCGAACGGCGCGTGGTGGAGGGCGTCTCGTTCACGCTGGACCCGGGCGAGACGCTGGCGCTGGTCGGCGAGAGCGGGTCGGGCAAGTCGATGACGGCGCTGTCGCTGCTGCAACTGCTGCCGCCCGGCGCCGCCTGCGCCGGGCGCGTCACGCTGGACGGGCAGAGCGTGATCGGCGCACCGAGCCGCCTGCTGCGGCGGCTGCGCGGGGGCGTCGCGGGCATGGTGTTCCAGGAGCCGATGACCAGCCTCAACCCGCTGACCCGGATCGGCCGGCAGGTGGGCGAGGCGGTGATGCTGCACCGGCCCCTGCCCGCCGCCAAGCTGCGCGCGCGGGTGGTGCGGGTGCTGCGCGACGCCGGTTTCCCGGATGCGGAGGCGCGGCTGGAGGCGTATCCGCACCAGCTTTCGGGCGGCCAGCGGCAGCGGGTGATGATCGCCATGGCGCTGGCCAACGACCCGAAGCTGCTGATCGCCGACGAGCCGACCACGGCGCTGGACGTGACCATCCAGGCGCAGATCCTGCAACTGCTGGCCGAACAGAAGGCGGCGCGGGGGCTGGCCCTGCTGCTGATCTGCCACGACCTCGCCATCGTGCGCCGCTTCGCCGACCGGGTCTGCGTCATGCAGGACGGCCGCATCGTCGAGGCCGGGCCGGTGGCGCAGGTGTTCGCCGCCCCCGCGCACCCCTACACCCGCATGTTGCTGGCCGCCGAGCCGAAGGGCGGGCCGGCGCCGGTGCCCGACGATGCCGCCATGGTGCTGGAAGCGCGCGACGTGCGCGTGCATTTCCCGGTCCGGCGCGGCGTGCTGCGGCGGCAGGTCGGCGCCGTTCGCGCGGTCGATGGCGTGTCGCTGTCGATCCGCGCCGGCGAGACGCTGGGGCTGGTCGGCGAGAGCGGGTCGGGCAAGTCGACGCTGGGCCTCGCCCTGCTGCGGCTGGAACAGTTCACCGGGCGGGTGGCGTTCCTGGGCCGCGACCTGGCCGGCGTGCCGAGGGCCGAGCTGCGCCGCCTGCGCGGGACCATGCAGATCGTGTTCCAGGACCCGTACGGCAGCCTGTCGCCGCGCCTGCCGGTGGGCGACATCGTGGCCGAGGGCCTGACCGTCCACGCAAGCGGCCTCGACGCGCCCGCCCGCGCCGCCCGGGTCGCCGCCGCCCTGGAGGAGGTCGGCTTGCCGGCGGACGCGGTTGGCCGCTACCCGCACGAGTTCAGCGGTGGCCAGCGCCAGCGCATCGCCATCGCGCGGGCGATCGTGCTGGAGCCGAGCCTGCTGGTGCTGGACGAGCCGACCAGCGCGCTGGATATGTCGGTGCAGGCGCAGATCGTGGAGTTGCTGCGCGGACTGCAACGCCGGCGGGGCTTGGCCTACCTGTTCATCAGCCACGACCTGAAGGTGGTGCGGGCGATGGCGCACCGGATCGTCGTGCTGCGGCACGGCGTGGTGGTCGAGGAGGGTCCGGCGGACGCGGTGGTGTCGCGGCCGCAACAGGATTACACCCGCGCCCTGATGGCCGCCGCGTTCGGGCTGCACGCTGATCCGGGCCAGGTGATCGCCGGCTGATTGCAGGGGTGCGATATGTTCTGATATCGTAACGTTATGGGCGTGCCAGGGCATGTTCACGCCAGCGCCGTTCTGAAGGCGGGTGTTCGGGGTCGGAGATAGCGCCGGTCCAATGACCGCTCGGGTGTCGGCGGCACTGTCATGGGCGACATGGGCGCGGGCGACATGGGCGCGGGCGATGATGCCGCAAGCGGCTCCGGCGTGGATGATGCCCGGGTGCGTGGTGGCCGGAGCCTGGGCGGGGCGAACAGCGCCGGCGGCAGGTCCGGCCCAGGCTCGATGCCCAGCATCCGGCACAGCGGGCGTAGCAGGCGCCCCGCCTGCGGGGCTTGGGCCAGCAGGGCGGCGAACGCGGGGTCCGTCAGCAGGTGGCGCAACTGGCTGCCAAAGACGGCCGTGCTCTGCGTCAGTCGGATCATCCAGGCGAAGCCGCTGGGCAGGGATGGCGAGCGTGGGCGGGGTGCGTCGGGCGCGGCGCGGAGCCTGGCCGGTGCCACGACGCACACCTTGCCTGTCCGGACCCGCTCGGCCAGCGCCACGAAGCGCGTCGCCAGCCGGCTCAGGTAGGGCCAGGCCAGCCACACCACCGCCACGGCGCGGCGGTCGCGCCCGGCATGGGCGGCCAAGGCCGCGCGCAGCCACTGCACAATGATCGCCAGGCGGTCCGGAACGCTGGGTGGGGCGAGCGAGACATCCATGAACAAAATAAGAACACAAAGCGCGGCGTTTGTCAATCGACAACTGGGCAGCGTGGGTTCACCGCACGCCGGCGATGTTGAAGCCGCCGTCGGCCAGGATGCTCTGCCCGGTGATGAACCGGGCCTCGTCGGTGCACAGCCACACCGCCACGTCGCCGATGTCATCCGGCTCGCCCAGCCGCTTCAGCGGCGCATGGGCGGCAAACGGCGCCAGCGCCTCCTCGCCCCAACC
>JAYTQW010000545.1:0-10599 GCA_043746535.1 Rhodospirillales bacterium | reverse complement strand
GGCCTGAAGCCGAACGAGATCACCGGCGAATGCCCGGTCGGCCCGACCACCGGCGGCTCCATGGTGAACTTCACCGACCACCGCCTGATGCTGGCCGCGCAGGACATCGCCAAGGACGAGCACACCCACGTCACCTTCCTGCGCGCCGCACTCGGCTCGGCCAAAGTCGCCAAGCCGCAGATCGACTTCGCCACCAGCTTCACCACCCTGGCCCGCGCCGCCGGGATCGTCGGCCCGACCGGCGTGTTCAACCCGTTCGCCGACCAGAACTCGTTCCTGATCGGCGCCTACATCTTCGAGGACGTGGGTGTCACCGCCTATCACGGCGCGGCGCCGCTGATCGTCAACAAGGCCTACCTCTCCGCCGCCGCAGGCATCCTGGCGGTCGAGGCGTACCACGCCGGCGAGATCCGCAGCCTGATCCAGCGTTCGCCCAACGCGGCGCTGGCCGGCTACGCGGCCAAGGTCTCCGCGCTGCGGGCCGCCTTGTCCGGCGCCAACGACGACATGGGGCCGGTCGTGGACGGCGAGTTCGTGATTGCGCCGACCGACGACAACTCGATCGCCTTCGCGCGCACGACCACGCAGGTGCTGAACATCGTCTATGGCGGCGGTGCCGCGTCCAACCACCTGTTCTTCCCGTTCCAGATGAACGGCACCATCCGCTGATGTGAAGGCGCGCCGGCCGTGCCGATCGGCGCGGCCGGCGCGGTCATCCCGCCCAGCAGAAGGTCAGCTCGTGCTTGTTGTGGAACAGGTGCAGCAGCCGGCCGCCTGGAATGGCGCGGAAGGCGTCGATCGCCGCGAAATCGGTATCGCCCTGGAACTTGACGGTGCAGACGATGCGCCGGACGCAGTTCGCCGCGATCCAGCGTCGCACCAGGCCGTACAGCCGGTCCGGGTAGGCGACGATATCGCTGAACAGCCAGTCCACCGGCGTGGGATCGAGCGCGAAGGCGCTCTCGCGCATCATCTCCACATTCTCCATGGTCTGCACGCGCGGGTCGAGGTCGGCCTTGTCCACCGCCGTCACCTGCGCCCCCAGCCGCGCCAGCGCCCAGGTCCAGCCGCCGGGCGAGGCGCCGAGGTCGAGGCAGCTCTGGCCCGGCAGCGGCCACGCGCCGAAGCGGGTGCAGGCCTCCCACAGCTTCAGGTAGGCGCGGCTGGGCGGGCCCACCCGATCCTCCTCGAAGCGGCACTCGCCACCGACGAACGGGCTGGATTTGGTGGCGCTGGCCAGCATCCGGTCGGGGGCGAGCAGCGTCCAGGCCCCCAGATGCGAGTCCGGCGCCGGCTCCGGGAACACCAGGGGACGGGCGCGCACCGGCGGCAGCCGGTCCTCGATCAGCGTCATGCGGCGGTGGTATGCCACCGGGTACGACGACCAGTTGCGCTGCATCGCCCGCAGCGCGTCGGCGGCGGATTTGACCGAGGCGACCGCGACCTCCCGCGGCGCGGTCCAGATGTCGAGCGCCCAGAGCGCCTCCACCGGCGGCTGCGGCGACAACGCCAGCAGGCCGTGCCATGCGGAGATTTCCACGCCGGCGCGGGCCAGTTCGGCGGCGAGCGTCGCTTCCAGCCCCTCGGCGGCGAGATAGGCGGCCCCGATCATCGGCTGACTACCGCCGAGGCGCCGAGCAGCGCCCAGCCGGCCATCAGCAGCATGCCCCCGGCCGGCGCCACCGATGCCAGCCGCACGCCGCCCAGCGCCAGCGCATAGACGCCGCCGCAGAACCCCAGCAGCCCGAGCGCGAACGCCACCCCCGCCCACTGCGCCAGCCTGCCGCCGCGCGGCGCCCAGATGCCGGTCGCGACCAGGGCCAGCGCGTGCCAGCCCTGCATCTGGATCGCCCGGTCCACCTGCGCCAGCGCCTGCGCGTCGATGCGGCCAGGGAGGCCGTGCGCCGCGTAGGCCGCCATCGCCACCGCGAGCAGCCCGGCCACCGCGCCGCAGACGATCCAGATCCTACCCATGCCAAATTGTGTCCATAGCGGCAAAACTACCCGTTCACCCCCTGGCCCGCCATGCCCCGTGGCGGTAATTCATTGTCATGCCCCGTGGCGACCTGTTCCCCGAGATCGGCCCGTACGAAACCGGCTACCTGCCGCTGTCGGGCGGCCACGTCATGTACTGGGAGCAGGTCGGCAACCCGCGCGGCAACGCGGTGCTGTTCCTGCACGGCGGGCCGGGCGCTGGCGCGGGCGCGGTGCACCGGCGCTTCTTCGATCCCGGCTTCTGGCGGCTGGTGGTGTTCGACCAGCGTGGCGCCGGCCGCTCGCGCCCGCTCGGCAGCCTGGCGCAGAACACCACGCCGGACCTGGTCGAGGACATCGAGACGCTGCGCCGGCATCTGGCGGTTGACCGCTGGCTGCTGTTCGGCGGCTCCTGGGGGTCCACCCTGGCGCTGGCCTATGCGCAGGCGTACCCGGAGCGGGTCGCCGGCTGCGTGCTGCGCGGCGTGTTCCTGGGCCGCCCGTGGGAGGTCGACTGGTTCCTGCACGGCATGGCGACGGTGTTCCCCGACGCCCACGCCGCCTTCGCCGGCTTTCTGCCGGAGCATGAGCGCGGCGACCTGCTGGGCGCCTACCTGCGCCGGCTGACCGATCCCGACCCGGCCATCCACATGTCGGCGGCGCGGGCATGGTCGGTCTATGAGGGCAGTTGCAGCACGCTGCTGCCCAGCCCCGACACCGTCACCAGCTTCGCGCAGGACCGCTCGGCGCTGGGGCTGGCGCGGATCGAGGCGCATTACTTCGCCCACAAGCTGTTCCTGCCGCCGGGCGGGCTGCTCGCCGGCATGCACAAGATCGGCCATATCCCCGCCGAAATCGTGCAGGGGCGCTACGACATGATCTGCCCGGCGCGCACCGCCTTCGACCTTGCGGCGCGTTGGCGGCAGGCGCGGCTGTCGATCGTGCCGGATGCCGGGCACTCGGCCCTGGAACCCGGCGTGCGGCGGGCGCTGGTGGCCGCCGTCGAGCGGTTCCGCTCGGGACGATGAGCAAACGCGGTTCCGCTCGGGACGATGAGCAAACATTGCCGCTAGGCGGCGTTTGGGCCGCGTACCTCTGGAGGATTCCAACCATGCGACTGCTGCTTGCCACGCTCTCCGCCATCCTGCCGCTGGCCGCCTGCACGCCCACGGAGCACGCGGCGACACAGGTGCGGGCGGTGGCGCAGGCGGCGACCACGCCCACCCTGTCGCAGGCGGACGCGGCATTCCTCGACAACGCTTCGCGCGCCGGGATCACCGAGGTGACATTCGGGCAACTGGCGCGGGAGAAGGCGTCGCGGCAGCCGGTGCGCGACTTCGCGGTGCGGATGGTGGACGAGCACACGACGATGAACCAGGCGCTGACGCGGCTGGCGACGGCGAAGGGGATCACGCCGACCACCAGCCTGGATACCGCGCACCAGAACCAGTACGACGCGCTGAACCGGTTGGGTGGCCACGCCTTCGACCGTCCCTACCTGAACAGCCAGGCGACCGACCACGCAGCCACGCTGCGGCTGTTCGAGGACGAGGCGACACAGGGCGCGGACGCGGACGTGAAGGCCCTGGCCGCGCATGGCGCACCCATCGTCCGCCGGCACCTGAAGGAGATCGAGGCGCTCGGCGGCCGTCCCGCGCCGCCGTCCTAGAGCACAATCCGTGCCGATAGACGCACGGCTTGCACTCCAGGTCTTTGTTTTACCGAGCATCCTTGTCCGACGAGTGATCCTGTATGGTCGGACGATGCTCCAGGCCGTTCAGCCCGAACGCGAGGTGTCCACCAGCCAGCTTGCCGACCTGGCGATGTTCTCGGCGCTTTCCGCGAAGCCCACGAGCACCATGCCGCGCGTGAACGCCTGGTCGGCGGGATTGGGCGGCGCCATGTGATCAAGCCAGCCATTGAGCGCGCCCGCCTCCGGATCGCGCCCGAGCACGTTGTTATAAAGCTGCGTCACGAAGCCGGCATTGGAGAGCGCGCCGTATTTCGAGATGAACTCGGGCGAGTCGATGATGCCCTCGGCGATCGACAGCGGGCCGTTGAACCCAGCGGAGGTCTCCGCCAGCGGCACATAGACGCCCTGTGCCTTCAACTCCGCGCCGACATGCTGCCGGTAGAAGTCCTCCCAGGCGAACTGCCCGGCGGTATCGGGAATGCGGCCCAGGCCGGCGGAGTAGAGCCGGGCGATGTTGGCGCCGTCGCCGTTCTCGATGAAATACGGCTGGTCGGCGAATTGCACCACCTCGTTGTTGACGCTGGCCACGGTGCCGTCGCGGTATGGCACGCTGTCGGTCACGGTGGCGTTGCCGTTGCCGTTGTAGGCGATCGTGTAGGCGGCCCTGACGCCGTGCAACGTGTCGACGGTATGGGCCGACTCACCGGCGATGGTAGCGGGGAACACCGTGTCGCCGGTGCCGTCGTCCTGCGCCACCCAGGTCTCGATCTGATTGAGCGCGCCGGGAGTGATGAGCGCGTCGTAGCCCGTGGTTCCCGATGCGGTCGACACCAGCCCGACCACGAGCGGCCCGGATGGCGAGGCGATCCAGACCGGGCCGCCACTGGAACCCTCGCCGAGGGACGTGCCGTCCAGCACGGTGTAGTTCGGGTCCAGGGTTGTGGTCTGTGCCGAGGTGACCTGATTCCCGAACGCCGAGGCTGGATACCCGCTGACGTTCGCCGGGCCACCGGTGAAGTTTGCAGTAAGGCCCATGTATCCGATGTTGAGCAAGGGCGCAGTGAGATGTATGACGGCGTAGTCGTATTGCGATTGCTGGTTGGTGATGCCGCCATTGCTGTCGTCGATCAGTTCGTAGCGAAAACTAGATCCATAGCTCCAGTTGAAAGGAACCGTTGTCTGGCCTCCTCCAACTCCCACGTGTATGTATTGCGCGGTTCCTACGCCCGCATGATAGACGACATGACTGGCCGTCAGCACCTCGTCGGGTGAGATCAGCACGCCCGACCCCTGCCACCACTGGCCGCCAATCATGTCCTCGATTGTAACAACGGCGTCGCCAGGATATGTGGATATGCTGTCCGTCACGTTCGCCTCACGTCAGGTGTCCAGCAAAATCCGCCTTCATCCTCGTTAACACCGAAATCGTTCGGTGTCGACACGATTTACCGTTCTGTTCTACTCGCGCTCCTCGCGGCAAACGATAACATCGGCGACGCAGACCGGGACGGAGGGGTGGCATGGCTATCGGCGTGATCGGGCCAGGCTCGATGGGCACGGGCGCGGCGCTGAACCGGATGCGGGCCGGGCATGGCGCGCGCGACGATGCGTTCGTGATCCGGTTCTGGCGGCACCTCGCCGGCATCGCGCTGCCGGAAACCGATACATGGAAGTCCAACACATGAACGACTGGCACACCATGAGCCGCGAGCAGCGCGGCCTCGCCTACAACAACAGCGCCGCCGTGGCCGATGCGGCGGCGATACTCGCGGCGCGGGCGCAGGCGTCGCAGGCGTTCCGCGGCGGCGGACGCGGGCGGCTCGATATCGCCTATGGTCCCGGCGAGCGCCAACGGTTCGACCTGTTCGCCGCCGCCGAACCGGGTGCCCCCTGCCTGGTGTTCATCCATGGCGGCTATTGGCAGATGGGCGGGCGCGAGGCGGTCAGCGTGCTGGCCGAGGGGCCGCTGGCGCATGGCTGGTCGGTGGCCTTCCCCGGCTACACGCTTGCCCCCGAAGCGTCCATCACCCAGATCGTCGCCGAAATCCACGCAGCCCTCGACTGGCTGGCGACGCATGGCGCGGCGCACGGCATCGCCGGGAAGCTGCTGCTGTCAGGCCACTCCGCCGGCGGCCACCTGACCGCGCTGGCCGCCTCGCACCCGGCCGTGGTGGCCGCCATGCCGGTCTCCGGCGTGTTCGAGCTGGGGCCGATCCGCGACACGCCCCTGAACGAGCGGCTGTCGCTCACCGACGCCGAGATCGCCGCCTTCTCGCCGTTGCGGCTGCCGGTGGTGGACCGGCCGATGGCGGTCGCCTACGGCACCGCCGAACTCGCGGCCCTGGTCGAAGACAGCCGTACGCTGCACGCCTGGCGCTCGGCGGCGCACGCGCCCGGCCCGCTGCTGCCGGTGCCGAGGGCGAACCACTTCGACATCCTGGACGAGTTGCGCAGGCCCGAGGGGATGCTGATGCGGGCATTGCTGGAGCTGGCGCGGGCGGGTTAGCCGGGCGGGACGGATGGGTTCATCCGAGATCAAGCTTACCGGGTGCCTCTCTCGCCAAGCCACAAAATTGCAGCGTGTCAGGCTAGATACCCGATAGTCCGCCACCCGAACCGGCGCCCGGCGGTGGCGCTAAGCGATATCGCCGGCGACCAGCACACGCCCGCCCCATTCGCGCGCGACATCGACGCCGTGCGGGCGGGCCACGGTCGCGGTGGGCGCCGGGTCGACCACAAGCTCGGGCCGCAATGCCCTCAGCAGGTCGGCGGTCGGGGCCGCGCCGACCACCAGATCGACGCTCGGCAGCGCCGCCAGCCGGGCCGCGCGCATCGCCTCGGAGGGGCCGAAGCCGCCGTCCGGGCTGGCGTCGAGCGCCACCACCAGCCGGTCGCAGGCGCCGCGCGCCAGTTCCAGCAGGCGGCGCTCATCCGCGTCCATCGCCGCGAAGGCGCCGTGGGTGAAGCCGGCCCGCCAGCCCGCCCGGCGCCACTGCTCGACCCGCTCGGCGGCTACCGCCGGACTGACGATCTTGCGCCCCGGGTCGGGCGGCTCCAGTGCCGCCAGCAGGTCGGCCTCGCGCACCACGGCGGTGCCGATGCGGCTGACCGCGACCGAGCCGGCGGCGTTGGCGAGGCGCACGGCGGTCGGCAGGTCGAGGCCGGCCGCCAACGCGGCGCCCAGCACCGCCGTCACCGTGTCGCCGGCGCCGGAGATGTCGAACACCTCGGCGGCCTGGTTGCGCAGATGCAGTTCGGTGGCCGCGTCGCCCTGGCCGGACACCATGCTCAGGCTGAAGCCGGTGCGCACGATCACCACGGCGCCGAAGTCATGCGCCGCCTGCAACGCGCGGGCGGTGTCGGCCACGGTCTGGTCGGTCTCGGTCGTCACGCGGGCATGGCGGGCCAGCGTGCGCCACGCCATGATCAGCACGTCGGCGCCGGCGAAGCGGCTGAAATCGGCGCGGATGATGCCGACCACCACCGGGCGGTTGAGTTGCCGGGCGGCGGCGATCAGCTCGCGCGGCAGGTCGCCGTCGAACACGCCCTTATGATAGTCGGAAAGCAGTGTCACGGAGGTCGCCGCCACCGCGTCGCGGGCGATGCGCAGCAGCCGTTCGGCCAGCTTGGGGTGGATCGGCTCGGCGTCCTCGCGGTCGGTGCGCAGCAACTGCTGGCCAAGCGCTATGAAGCGGGTCTTCAGCGTGGTGGCGCGTCCGCCCTGGACGATCAGCCACGGCTCCACCCCCGGCTGGCCGCCGATCAGCCCGGTCAGCTCCGATCCGGCCTGGTCGTCGCCGACCACCGAGACGAACGCCACCGCCGCCCCGAGTGCGCCCAGGTTGCGCACCACGTTGCCGGCGCCGCCGGGCACCGCCACCTCGCGCCGCACGCTCATCACCGGGACCGGCGCCTCCGGGCTGATGCGCTCGACGGCGCCGTACACGTAGCGGTCGAGCATGGCGTCGCCCACCACCAGCACGCTGACGCGGGCCAGCCGGCGCACCGCCTCGGCCAGGTCTTGCGCGACGTCGGCATCTGGCGTCGCCTCAACATCTTGCGTGGCCTCGGCGGCCTCGATATCTCGCGGTGCGTCCTGCATCCGTAGGTGGTTAGTGGAAGCACCGGGGCGCTGGCAAGGAATGCCGCGCTCATCACGCATTAACCACTCGGCCGCAGGCTGCTCCGGTGTCCCATCTCCCATTCGTGCTCCGCCCGGTCCCGCCCATCGCCTCCGTGACCCCGATGGGCAATGCGGGCGGCGACCATGCGTTGCTGGAGACGGTGCGGCGGCTGCTGCGCCAGCCGGCCGGGTGGGTGGCGCTGGTGTTGCGGCTGTCGGCGATGGACCCGCCGGCGCCGCGCCCGCACCATCGCCGGGTGGCGCGGGCGTTGCTGCAAGACGCGGCGCAGCGGCATGAGGGCCAGGTGTTCGCCATGCCGAACGGCGATCTGGTGCTGCTGCACCGCCCGCTGGGCGACAGCGCGGCGGTGCTCGGCGACACGCTGGGCCGCCTGTTGCGCATCGACGCGCCGGACCCGGCCCTGCTGGCGCAGGTCTGGACGCTGAGCGATGCCGCCGAGGGCTTGCTGGCCTATGCCCGCGAGCGCGCCCAGGAGGCGGCCGGAGCGGCCCATGACGACGACCTGCCCGCGCGCACCGGTGCTGTGGACGCCATCGACGCGCTGATCGAGCGGCCGCATGTCGCCGACCTGCTGCGGCGGCAGACGGCGATCCTGTTCGGCGCGGCGGAGCATGGGCGGGCATCGTTGCCGGTCACGCCGCTGTTCCGCGAGGTGGCATTCTCCCTCGCCGGCATGGAGGCGCAGATGGCGGCGGGCGATGCCGGTCCGGCGCCCAGCCTCGCCGCCGACCCGTTCCTGTTCCGCGACATGGCGGCCCGCCTGGACCGTCGCATGCTGGCGCTGTTGCCGGGCCAGCTCGACCATGGCGGGCCGCTCGACCTTGCCGCCAGTGGTGTAGCCAATGCCGATGGGGGCGCGACGCCGCTCGCGGTGCATCTCAACCTCACCCTCGCCAGCATCGAGGGCGCCGCGTTCCAGGCGCTGGCGGATGCGGCGCGGGCGCGCGGCGTGACGCTGGGTGTCGAGGTGTCGCTGCTGGAGGCCTGCGCGGAACCCGCCGCGTTCGCGCGGGCGCGGCGAGTGCTGACGCGGGCCGGCTGTGCCCTGGCGCTGGATCACGTGTCGCACCTGTCGCTGACGCTGACGCGCCCGTGGCTGCTGGGCGCCGACATGATCAAGCTCGATTGGTCGCCCCGCCTGCCCGACCTGCCGGTGCGGGAGGCGGCACGGCTGGCGGCGGCGATCGGCCAGGCTGGGCCGCACACCATCGTGCTGCGGCGGGCGGAGACGGAGGCGGCGGTGCGCTGGGGCATGGCGCGCGGCATCCGCCGGTTCCAGGGACGGCATGTCGACGCCATGCTGGGGGCCGCGCGCATCCTGGCCTGCCCGGCGGCGGCGGACTGCACCTTGCGCCAGTGCATCGAGCGCGCGGCGACCGCCACCGCCGCCGGCCGCCGCTTCTGCCGCAACACGGCGCTGCTGGATGCCGGAGCGCCGGCTGCGCAGGCCGCGAACCGCCCGGGCGCGCGGGTGCCGCCGTGACCGCCGTGACCCGCCGCCGCGTGCAGCCCGGCGACCGCGACGCCAGCCTGACCGCACGGCAGGATGCGTTCGACCTTTCGCAACTATTGGCGGAAAGCCTCGCTTCCGGCGCCGAGCGCCACGCGCTGCTGGTGCGGCTGTCGCTGCTGCCGCAGGGCCGGGCGCAGCCACACCACCAGCGCCTAGCGCGGGCCGCGCTGGAGCCGCTGCTGGCCGCCCCCCGCGCGCGGCTGTTCGTGCCGCCGGGGGTCGACCTGGTGATGGTCTGGCGCGGCGAGGCCGATGCGGCGTTGCAGGAGAGCCTGCGCGGCCTGACCACCCTGTTCGCCGACCACCTGCCGTCCGGCTCCGCCGCACTGGCCGAGCATCTGAGCCTGCCCGGCGACAGCGCCGTGCTGGAGGCGATGGTGGCGAGCAGCCTGCACCCGCCCGGCCCGGCGGTGGCGCCGGTGCCGCCCGCGCCACCGCTCGACCTGCCCAGCCTGGCGGTGCTGGAGGCGCGGCTGGCGCAGGCCGACGTGGCGCGCTTCGCCCGCCGCCGCGCCATCTGCGTCGGCCACGCCGGCGGACAGTTCGAGCGGGACTGGGAGGAACGCTTCCTCTCGGTCGCCGAGCTGTCGCAGGCGCTGCTGCCGGACCGCGACGCGCGCGGCGACCCGTGGCTGTTTCGGCGGCTTACGCGCACGCTGGACCGGCGCATGCTGGCGCTGCTGGCAGCACCGGGAGAGTTGCGCGGCGCGGGGCCGTTCAGCCTGTCGCTCAACGTCGCCACCATCCTGGCACCGGAGTTCCTGCGCTTCGACGCCGCCCTGCCGGCGGGCCTGCGCGGCGCGGTGGTGATCGACCTGCGTGCCGCCGACCTGCTGGCCGACCCGGCGGCGTTCGTGTTCGCGCGCGACTTCGCCCATGCGCGCGGCTACAGCCTGCTGCTGCGCGGCGTCACCGCCGCCCTGCTGCCGGTGCTGCCGCTCGACCGCACCGGGCTGGACTGGCTGCAACTGCGCTGGTCGCCCGAGTTGGGGGCGGTCGGCGATCTCGGGATGCCGCCCGCGCGCGTCGTGCTGGGCCATGCGGACACGGAGGAGGCATTCGGCTGGGGCACGCGGCACGGCATCGGCCGGTTCGTTGGCAGGCTGGCGATACCGGGCCAGCCTTTCCCGCCGCCAGCCTTTCCCGCCGCCAGTCGCGCCGGATCGGGCGTGGCAGGGCGGGAGTCACGGAACATTGCCCTTGGCGAGGTGACGGCGCGGGCCTAATCGGTGGCGCATGGACGCCATTCGCGTGATTGGGCTGGGCAAGCGCTA
>JAYTQW010000544.1:0-3005 GCA_043746535.1 Rhodospirillales bacterium | reverse complement strand
CGCCGCCGTGGCGCCCGCGCTGCTGCCGCTGATCGCCGCCGACCTGGCAGCACTCGGCTGCACGCTGCGTGGCGACCGGCGTGCGTGCGCGATCCTGCCGGAGGCGGCGCTTGCCACCGAGGCGGACTTCGCGACCGAATGGCTGGCGCCGGTCCTGTCCGTCGCCGTGGTCGACGGCGTGGAGGCGGCACTGGCCCATATCCGCCGCTACGGCAGCGAGCACACCGAGGCGATCGTCACCGAGGACGCGGACGCGGCGGCAAGTTTCCTCGCCGGGGTCGGCAGCGCGGTGGCGTTGTGGAACGCCTCGACGCAGTTCTGCGACGGCGGCGAGTTCGGCTTCGGCGCCGAGATCGGCATCGCCACCGGGCGCGTGCATGCGCGTGGCCCGGTCGGCCTCGAACAGCTCACCAGCTTCCGCTACGTCGTCACCGGCGCCGGGCAGACACGCCCCTGACGACCATCGGCCCCCTGTGAGCATCGGCCTGGGCGACCGGCGCGCCGGTCGGGTCGGCCTGCTCGGCGGCTCGTTCAACCCGGCCCATGCCGGCCATCGCCACGCCGCTGTGATGGCGCTGCGCCGGCTGCGGCTGGATCAGGTATGGCTGCTGGTCTCGCCCGGCAACCCGCTGAAGGCCGGGCAGGGCATGGCCACGCTGGCGGAACGCCTGGCGTCCGCGCGGGCCATCGCCGATGGGCGGCGGATCGTCGCCACCGCGATCGAGGCGAGGCTGCGCACCCGTTTCACGGTGGACACGCTGCGGGCGCTGCGGCGACGTTTCCCGCGCGTGCGTTTCGTGTGGCTGATGGGTGCCGACAACCTCGCGCAATTTCACCGCTGGCACGGCTGGCTGGAAATAGTGCATACAACGCCTGTCGCCGTGCTGCCCCGCCCAAGCTACAACCATCGCGCGTTGGCCAGCCAGGCGGCGCAGCGATTCCGGCGTTATCGTCGCGCCGCGCATCTGGCGCCCGGCCTGGCCGACATGACCTCGCCAGCCTGGGTGTTCCTCCCGGGTCCACAACACGCCGCCTCGGCCACCGCCATCCGTGCCGCCCAGAATGGCCGCCCAGAAGGCCGCCCAGAACGAAAGCCACCGCCATCGCCCGCAAGCCCCCCACCAAGCCGCCGGTTGAACCCTCCGACGACAGGCCCGTAGAGCCGGTTGCCGCCCCCGCAGCGCCGCGCAAGCGCGCCACCCCGCGCAAGGCCGCGGCACCGCTGCCGACCGGCATCAAGGTGACGGTGGCGCCGAAACCCGGCACGCCGCGCAAGAAGGCCGCCGCCGCCGGGCCGGCCGCCACGCCCACGCGCCCGCCGCGCGAGCAGGCCGAGGCGTCGCGGCTGGAGTTCCTGCAAACGCTCATCGTCGGCAGCCTGGAGGACGACAAGGCCGAGCAGGTGGTCGCCATCGACCTCGCCGGCCGCGCCTCGTTCGCCGACCGCATGGTGATCGCCACCGGGCTGGCCGACCGTCAGATCACCGCGATGGCGACGCATCTGGAGGACAAGCTGCACGAGGCCGGGCTGAAGCGGGTGCAGATCGAGGGCAACGCCGGCTCCGACTGGGTGCTGATCGACGCCGGCGATATCGTCATCCACCTGTTCAAGCCGGACGCCCGCAACCTGTACGGGCTGGAGCGGATGTGGGGCGCCGACCTGGACGACCTGCCGCCGGTGGCCGAGGCCGCGCCGCCCCCTGCGTGAGACGCGGATCATTGCCGTCGGGCGGATCGGCGCCGGTCCCGAGCAGGCGCTGTTCGCCCGCTACGCCGCCCGGCTGATCCCGCCGCCGGTCGTGACCGAGATCGCCGACGCGCGCGGGAGCGCCCTGGAGATCAAGCGGCGGGAGGCGGCGGGACTGCTGGCGGCGATCCCACCGGGAGCCTGGGCGGTGGCGCTCGACCTCGGCGGGCGCGTGACGGGCAGCGCGGCGCTGGCCGCCCAGTTGACCGGATGGCGCGATGCCGGCCGCTCGCTGGCCTTCGTGATCGGCGGCGCCGAGGGGCTGGACGCCAGCGTGCTGGCGCGTGCCGACCATGTGCTGTCGCTGGGCGCGCTGACCTGGCCGCACCTGCTGGTGCGGGTCATGCTGGCCGAGCAGTTGTTCCGCGCCCAGGCCATCGCCAGCGGCCACCCCTACCACCGGGCGGGGCGACCGTGAGAGACTGGGGGCCACGCATAGCAGGGGCAGACCATGACCAAGACGCCGCGACCCGTCATGCTGGTCATCATGGACGGCTGGGGCATCCGCGAGGAGCGCGCCGACAACGCGGTGAGGCAGGCCGCCACGCCCAATTTCGACCGGCTCTGGGCGACCTGCCCGCACGCGCAACTGCACACCTCCGGCCGTGATGTGGGGCTGCCCGATGGCCAGATGGGCAATTCCGAGGTCGGCCACATGAACATCGGCGCCGGCCGCGTGGTGATGCAGGAGCTGCCGCGCATCGGCGCCGCCATCGAGGACCGCAGCCTCGACGCGCTGCCGCCGCTGCGCGACCTGATCGCCAGGCTGAAGCAATCCGGCGGCGTCTGCCACCTGATCGGCCTGCTCTCTCCCGGTGGCGTCCACGCCCACCAGGACCATGCGCTGGCGCTGGCGCGGGCGGTGACGCGGGAGGGGGTGCGGGTGGCGCTGCACATCTTCACCGATGGCCGCGACTGCGCGCCGCGCTCGGCGGCGCAGATCGTGCCGCGGGTGCAGGCGGTGATGCCGGAGGGCGCCCGCATCGCCACCGTGTCCGGCCGCTACTACGCGATGGACCGCGACCAGCGCTGGGACCGGGTCGGCAAGGCGTACGCGGCCATGGTGGATGCGCAGGGGCCGCATTTCGCCGATGCCGCCAGCGTGGTCGACGACGCGCATAACCGCGACATCACCGACGAGTTCGTGCTGCCCGCCGTGGTCGGCGACTATCGTGGGATGCGCGACGGCGATGGCCTGCTGTCGTTCAACTTCCGCGCCGACCGGGTGCGCGAGATCCTCGCCGCCCTGGTCGACCCG
>JAYTQW010000543.1:0-3384 GCA_043746535.1 Rhodospirillales bacterium | reverse complement strand
GCGGTGCTGATCAGCAGGCGCGGGCCGAAGATGGAGGGGCTGGCGATCCGGTCCGGCTCGGCGGTCAGCCGCCCGCGCCATTGCAGCGTGGCGCTGCCCAAACGCACGCGATCGCCCGCATGCAGCCCGAGCCGATCGGCCACCAGCGCCTCGGACACCGCGCCGTATGTGCCATCCGTGTTGCCGATTGCGTCCGACACCGTTTGCGCGGGCGCGAACGCCGCCTGGCCGACCAGCGGCCACGCATCGTCCACCGCTTTCAGCTCCACCAGCATCCGCTCGCCGGACGGCGCGACCAGCATCGAGCGCATGGTGACGATGTCCGACACCGCCGCCCCGCGCGCCCGCGCCCACGCGCGCAAACTGTCCGGCAAATCCTGCGCGCCGCCCTGCACGTCCAGGTCGCCGCCCAGGATTTGCCGGCCATCGGCCGCCAGCCCGCGCGCGATCCCCTCCCGCAGCGTGCCCACCGCCGCGATCGCGGTCACGCCGAGGGCCAGGCAGGCGAGCACGATCCACAGCCCGCGCGCGCCGCCCCGCAACTCGCGGCGCGCGAGGACGAAGGCGAGTTTCACGCGAGCCGCCCGTCGGCCAGCGAGACGATGCGGCTGCAACGTTCCGCAAGCGCGGCATCGTGCGTGATCAGCAGCAGCGTGGTGCCCGCCTGCGCGCGCAGGTCGAACAGCAGGTCCATCACCGCGCCGCCGGTGGCGCGGTCCAGGTTGCCGGTGGGTTCGTCGGCCAGCAGCAGCCGTGGCCGGGGCGCAAAGGCGCGAGCCAGCGCCACCCGCTGCTGCTCGCCGCCGGAAAGCTGGCCGGGCAGATGCGTCAGCCGGTGGCTCAGCCCCACCGCGCGCAGGCTGTCCGCCGCGCGCGCCGCCGCATCGGCCACGCCGGCCAGTTCCAGCGGCACGGAGACGTTTTCCAGCGCCGTCATGCTCGCCATCAGGTGAAACGCCTGGAACACGATGCCGACCTGTTCGCGGCGCAACCGCGCCAGCCCATCCTCGTCCAGCCGCGTCAACTCCTGCCCGGCCACCAGCACGCTGCCGCTGCTGGCGCGTTCGAGGCCGGCCAGCACCATCAGCAGGCTGGTCTTGCCCGATCCCGAGGGACCGACGATGCCGACCGCCTCCCCCGACACGATCTCCAGATCGATCCCGCGCAGAATGTTGACCGGCCCGGCCGAGGCGGGCACCGTCAGGTGCAGGTTCCGGACCCGCACCAGCGGCACGGCGGTGGTGATGGTGGCGGCCGGAGCCGGAGGTGTCGCGATGATATCCATGGCAGGACGATATGGCCTCCGCACGCGGTTGCGGGAAGCCGCCCTGCTTGCGGTTTTCTTATTGGTCGCCGCGCCGGGCGCGCACGCCGCCCCGCCGCGCCTGCTGGTGCTGGGCGATTCGCTGTCCGCCGGCTACGGGCTGGCGCATGATGACGGGTTCGAGCACCAGTTGGATGCCGCCCTGAAGCGCGCCGGGCATGACGTGACCATCATCGACGGCGCGGTCTCCGGCGACACCACCGCCGGCGGGCGGGCGCGGCTGGACTGGGCGCTGGGCGATGGCGCGGACGCGGCGCTGGTGGAACTCGGCGGCAACGACGGCCTGCGCGGCACCGATCCGGCGGCGATGCAGGCCAACCTGTCCGCCATCCTGGACGCGCTCGCCGCCCGGCACATCCCGGTGCTGCTGAGCGGCATGTACGCGCCGCCCAACCTCGGCGCCGACTACGAACGCGCCTTCCGCGCCGTGTTCGACACGCTGGGGAAGCGCTCCGGCGTCATCTACGATCCGTTTTTCCTCGACGGCGTGGCCGGCGACGCCTCGCTCAACCAGGCCGACCGCATCCATCCCAACCCGGCCGGCGTGGTCCGCGTGGTGGCGCGCATCCTGCCGGCGGTCGACCGGCTGCTGGACATGGCGGCGAAGCCCTGATGCGGCTGTTCGTGGCGCTGGACCTGCCGTGGGAGCTGCGCGAGCGTCTGGCCCGGCTGGCCGGCGGCATCCCCGGCGCGCGCTGGCTGCCGGTGGAGAACTACCACCTGACCCTGCGCTTCATCGGCGAGGCGCCGCCGCACCGGGCCGAGGAGATCGACCTGGCCCTGGGCACGCTGCGCGGCCGTGGCTTCCCGCTGAGCCTCGCGGGCCTCGGCACCTTCGCCCGCAACGGGCGGGAGACGGCGCTGTGGGCGGGCGTCGAGCGCAACCCGGCGCTGGACCACCTGCAAAGCAAGATCGAGACCGCCCTGCAACGCGCCGGGCTGGAGCCGGAGCGCAAGCGTTTCGTCCCGCACGTCACCCTGGCGCGGCTGGACCAAGCCGCCGAGGCCAAGATCGCCGGCTTCCTGCAAGCGCATAACCTGTTCCGCGCCGGGCCGATCCAGATAAGCCATTTCAGCCTGTTCAGCTCGCTGCTCGGCCACGAGGCATCGGCCTACACGGCGGAAGTCGAGTACCCGCTTGATCAGTCCCGTTCCAACGCCTCGATCTCCGCGTCGCTGAAGCCGAAGTGATGCGCCGCCTCGTGGACCATGACGCTGGCGATCAGCCGGCCCAGATCCTCGCCGGTCTCGATCCATTCCAGCAGGATCGGCTGGCGATACAGGACAATAAGGTCGGGCGCGCGGGCGACCTCGCCGGAATGGCGCAGGTGACGGGGTACGCCCCGGTACAACCCGGTCAGCTCCCAGGCGCTCTCGATCCCCATCTCGTCCAGCGTGGCGTCGTCGGCGATGTCCTCCACCGCAACCGCGACACCGGCCAGGTGCCGCCGCAGCAACTCGGGGATATCGGCCAGCGCCTGCTCGGCAGCCGCCGCGAAATAGGCGAGGTCGGGCGGTGTCGCGAAGTGGGCGGCATCGGCTGGCATGGCGGCTGATCCCAGGGCAGAGTGTGGCTTTGGAGGGTGCATGATGCCGGTGGCCCGCCTGACTGACGCCGAACGCGCCGACTTGTCGAGCACACTGCCGCACTGGTCGCCAGTGGCGGGTCGCGACGCACTGCACCGGGCGTTCCGGTTTCCCGATTTCAGCGCCGCCTGGGGCTTCATGACGCGCGTGGCGCTGCTGGCCGAGGCGCAAGACCACCACCCCGAATGGTCGAACGTCTACAACAAGGTCGAGATCACACTCACCACCCACGACGCCCACGGCCTGTCGGCACGCGATGTGCGGCTGGCCCAGGCAATCGACGCCCTGGCGCCTTACACCAGCCCTTGATGACACCGACCCGCAGCGAAGGCAGCGCTTCTTTTTGCAAAAAGAAGCAAAAACTCTCACTCCGTTGGTGCGTGGCGAGGCAAACATTCCTATTGCCGCTTGACACAGGCTGCGGGTTGTGTTCTTGTTCCGTTCGTGTCTCCCCCGCTCCCCGCACCCGCACC
>JAYTQW010000542.1:0-4337 GCA_043746535.1 Rhodospirillales bacterium | reverse complement strand
GACGTACTCGCTGTCGGTGTGTAGGACGACCGCGCAGGGGCGGGTCAGTGTCTCCAGCGCGGCGGCGGCGGCGGTGAGTTCCATGCGGTTGTTGGTGGTGGCCGGCTCGGCACCGGACAACTCGCGCTCCCGCCCAAGATACAGCAGCACCGCCGCCCAGCCGCCTGGGCCGGGATTGGGTTTGCAGCCGCCATCGGTCCAGATCAGCACCGGCTCGCCAGGGGTGGGCAGGTCGGCAGCGGACAGGTCGTGGGTGAGATCAGGCGCCATAGGTGGCCGCGTCCGAGATGGCGAGATGAACCCGCAGGCGGCGCACGTATTCCATCGGGTCCTTGCGCGTGACTAGGGCGCCCGGCGGCGTCGCCAGCCAATCGTAGAGCCGCGTCAGCGCAAACCGCAGCGCCGCACCCTGGCACAGCACCGGCAACGCCCGCCGCTCCGCCGCCTTCAGCGGACGGACGGCGCCGTAGCCCGCCACCATGGCGGCGGCGTGGCTGGGCAGCAATACACCGTCGTCGGAGAAGCACCATGCGTTGAGGCATACGGCGAGGTCATAGGCGAGCAGGTCGGTGGCCGCAAAATAGAAGTCGATCAGGCCGGAGAGCTGACCGTCCAAGAAGAACACGTTGTCCGGGAACAGGTCTGCGTGAATCTGGCCGACCGGCAGGTCTCGCGCATCCGGCCAAGCGGCCAGGATCGCCGCGTGAGCTGCACGCAACTCGACCAGCAGCCCGATGGGCGTGGTGGCGATGTCGGGATGTGCCGCGCTGCGGGCGAGCAGGCCGGCCCAGCCGGACGGACCCAGTGCATTCGGGCGCACCGGCGCGTAGTCGAGGCCGCTGCGGTGCAAGCGGGCCAGGGCCGTGCCCACCGCCGTGCAATGCCCGATGCGGATGTGACGCGGCCAGATGCCGGGCAGGAAGGTGGTCATGGCGGCGGGGCGCCCGCACAGCTCGCGCAGGCTGACGCCGTCGCGCCCCGCCACCGGACGCGGACAGCCGACACCGTGGTCTGCCAGATGCTCCATCAGACCGAGAAAATACGGCAGGTCGCCGCGCTCGACGCGCCTTTCATACAGCGTCAAGATGTAGTCGCCTTCAGTGGTGCGCAGCGCGAAATTGCTGTTCTCGACCCCCTCGGCAATGCCCTTGCAGGCGATGGCGGCACCGATGTCGTATTCGGCGAGGAAGCTGGCGAGCGCGTCGTCGGAGACTTCGGTGTAAACGGCCATGGGCGGCGGACGGACCTTTGCGCGCGGTAACGATGCGCGTTCCTAGCGTGCGCGCCGCGCCGTGGACAGGGGCACTCCCACCGATGGTGAGCCGGTCCGGCACGGCATGGTTGTCGCGGACCGCGCAGCAACGCAGAGTGCGCCCGGCAAACCACCCGGAGTCTTTGCTGCATGAGTTTCCCGTTATCCCGCCTGGCGCCGCTCGCAGCCATGGCACTGCTGGCCGGTTGCGGGGCATCCACCAACCGCGAGGCGCCGGCCTGTCCGGTGCTGGCACGCCTTCCCGATGCATCGACCTTGACCCGCTACGCCGGCCCCGGGCGCGACTTGCGCGATCTGGTGCTGTCCGCGAGCATCGCCCAGGTGCCCGCTACCTGTGCCGAGGCGGATGCGGGCCACGTGCGGGCAAGTCTGCAGGTGGTGGTCGATTTGCAGCGCGGACCGGCGGCTACCAGTGCCACCGCCGAAGTCACCTATTTCGTGGCGGTGGTCGATGCGAAAGGCGTGCGCGACGAGCAGGATTACCGGGTCGCCAGCACCTTCCCGCCTAATGTCGACAACCGTGAGGTGACCTCTGCCCCAATCGAGTTGCTGTTGCCGGTGACGCCACAAAAATCAGCGGCGGCGTATCAGGTATTCGTGGGGTTCCGGCTGTCCCCGGAGGAGTTGGAGGCCAACCGCAAGCCGCCTCAGTAGTCGCCGCATAACAGCGCGCGCGTCTGGAGCGCCGGCTGGAGGCTGGCAGCGATATCAGGCGGCGCGGCGGCTCAAGGCGGTCGGCAAGGTGGCGATGGCGTGGTCGACCAGGGACGCCGCCGCCTCGCCGCCGAAGCTGTTGCGAATGACCCGCTCCGCAGCCGTGGCGGCAATTTCGGCGGCGGCGATGCGCACCTCGGTGACGGCGGCTTTCTCGGCGGCAGCGATGCGGTCCATTGCCATCCGCTCGCGGCGGACGGCGCTGGCGCTGGCCTCGGCACGGGCCGCGTCGCCGAGGCGCACGGCTTCTATCTTCGCACCGTCGAGAAGGCGCTTGGCATCGGCCAGGGCCTGTGTGCGCGACGCGGTGGCTTCCGCCAGCATGGCCTCGGCCTCGCGCTTCAGGCGGCGCGCCTCGGTCAGCTCGGCGCGGATAGTCGCCGCACGCTGGTCCAGCATCCCCGCCAGAGCACCCCAAAGCCGGCGCCCGAACAGCACGACGAAGATGACGAAGGCGACCGCAACCCAGGTTTCGGCGTTGTTGAACGGAGCGGGAAAGTGCATCGGTAAACGCCTTTGTTCAGCCACGGCCGGTGGCGGCCAGAACGGCCCTGACCTCGTGATCGACGGCGTAGGCGTCGGGCGCATACCCCGTCAGCCGCTGGATCACCGCCATCGCCGTCTCGTTGGCGACTTCGCGCAAGGCGCCGAGGCCAGCCGCGCGGGCTGCGCCGATGCGTTGCTCGGCGGCGGCGAGTTGGCGATCGAGATCGGCGTTGGCCACCGCCGCCTGGCTGGCCGCCTCAGCCTTCGCAGCATCCACGGAACCGCTGATGGCGCGCTGCGCCTCGGCTGCCGCCGCATGGGACGTGGCGACGAACTCCGCTACCGCCGCATCCGCCTCGGCCTTTGCCCGGCGGGCCGCTTCGAGGTCACCACCGATGGTCGCCGCCCGATGCGCCAGGACGCCACCGACCTTCGGCAACGCCCAGCGGTCCAGCAGCATGTAGAGGGCGAAGAAGATGATCGCCAGCCAGACAACCTGCGACAGCGTCAGCTTGTTGCCGAAATCGAGCTGCGGCATCCCCTCGGCGGCAGACGCCGCCTGTGTCTCCACCGCGACGAGGACACCCAGAGTGGCAGCAACCGACACTGGGAGACGGAGACCGCGCATCGACAGGATCAGGTGAACAGGATCAGGAACGCGATCAGCAGGGCGAACAACGCCACCGCCTCGGTGAGTGCGAAGCCCAGGATGCCCAGGCTGAACACCTGGTCGCGCGCCGACGGGTTGCGCGCCACGCTGTTGACCAACGCCGCGAAGATGTTGCCGATGCCGACGCCGACGCCCGCAAGCGCGATTACGGCGATGCCGGCTCCGAGTTTCGTGGCTGCTGCGACGTCCATGGGATCAATCCTTCTCAGAAAACAGGAACAGTGTTGGTATCAGGCACGCGTGCGGCGGCAAGTGCCTTAATGCAGGTGCACGGCGTCGTGCAGATAGATGCAGGTCAGGATCGCGAACACGTAGGCCTGCAGGAACGCCACCAGCAGCTCGAACCCGATCAGCACCACATTGAGCGCCAGCGGGAAGATGGCGCCGACCACGCCGGCGGCGCCGGCGGCGGACAGCATGATGATGAAGCTGGCAAACACCGCCAGCATGACGTGGCCGGCCACCATGTTGGCGAACAGGCGGATGGACAGGCTGACCGGGCGAGACAAGTAGGAGATAATCTCGACCGGGACGATCAGCGGCGCCAGCATCTTGGGCGCGCCGGGAGGAAAGAAGTAGCTGAAGAAATGCAGGCCGTGCAGGCGCAACGCCACGATGGTCACGGTGACGATCACCAGCAGCGCCAATCCCAGCGTGACGGCGATGTGGCTGGTGTAGGTGAACACGAATGGCAGCAGGCCAAGCAGATTGCCCATCAGCACGAAAAAGAACAGCGTGAAGATGAACGGAAAGAAGCGCCGGCCCTCGTGCCCGATCTGCTCGTTGCACATGCCGTGGATGAAATCGTAGCTGATTTCCGCCATCGCCTGCAGGCGTCCGGGCACCACCGCGCGCGGGCTGGCGCCCACCACCAGCACCGCCAGGATCAGGGCGGCGCCGATCACCATGACGAGGTTGGACTGGGTGAAGTTGACCGACGAGCCGACCCGCCCCAGGGCGGTGGCCAGCTTGAACTGTCCCAGTGCGTCGATCGCGCCTTCAGTCGCCACTCTCGTCCCTCCAACCACGCTTGCCGCCGAAGCGGCCCATCTGCCTCATGGCCGCGGACCTTTCGGACCCATCAGCCGGTACACGTTCGCAATCCCGGCCGCCCCGCCCAGCAGGACGAACACCGCCAGCAGGATCGGCCTGGTGTGCAGCCAGCGATCGAGGAGATACCCGATCAGGGCCGCG
>JAYTQW010000541.1:0-6335 GCA_043746535.1 Rhodospirillales bacterium | reverse complement strand
CGAGCACAAAATCTCTGTCGTAAATTTCACCCTCACCCGCACAGACAAGGACACGGCCCCCATCAAAGCCAAGCAGCCCATGATTGTGCAGTCGGGCTTCCGCCGGCACGTCGTCTGCCCGCTCTACTCGACCAACAGATGAACCTGGACACGCGAAGGACTTGCCGCGCATGAGTGAAACCTTGCAGAGGCCTGCCGCCACGGGCGAGTTGGTGCTCAGCCTGCGTGGCGTCTCCAAACATTTTGGCGCCGTGTCCGCGCTGACCGACATCGATCTCGACGTTCGCGCGGGCGAGGTGGTGGCGCTGGTCGGCGACAACGGCGCCGGCAAGTCGACCCTGGTCAAGATACTGGCCGGCGTGCACCAGCCCAGTTCGGGCACCATGTCGTTTCGCGGCAAGGCAGTGACCCTCGCCGACCCGAGTGCCTCCTTGTCGCTCGGCATCGCAACCGTGTTCCAGGACCTCGCACTTTGCGAGAACCTCGATGTGGTCGCCAACATATTCCTCGGCAAGGAACTGCGCCCGTACCAGATGGACGAGGTGGCGATGGAGACCCGGGCCTGGACGCTGCTGCGCGAACTGTCCGCAAGAATCCCCAGCGTCCGCGAGCCGGTGATCTCGCTGTCCGGTGGCCAGCGCCAGACGGTGGCGATCGCCCGGTCGCTGTTGCTGGACCCGAAGCTCATCCTGCTCGACGAACCGACGGCGGCACTCGGCGTGGCGCAGACCGCCGAGGTGCTCGACCTGATCGAGCGGGTTCGCGCGCGCGGCCTCGGCGTGCTCATGATCAGCCACAACATGGAGGACGTGCGCGCCGTCGCGGACCGGATCGTGGTGTTGCGGCTCGGGCGCAACAACGGCGTGTTCTATCCCGACACCTCGAACGAGGAGCTGATCAGCGCCATCACCGGGGCGTCGGACAACTCGGTCTCGCGCCGGTCGGACCGGCGTCAGGCCCGGCAGGAAATCACGCAGGAGCAGCGGCCGTGACCAACGACATCAAGGGTGCGGTGCCGACCCTGCTCGACCGCAGCGACGAGCGGGTGAGGCAGGAGGTCGGGGTCGGCGGCGCGGTCCGCGCCTTCCTCGACCGTGTGCGCTCGGGCGACCTCGGCGCGTTGCCGGTGGTGGTCGGGCTGGCGATCATCTGCACGGTGTTCGAGAGCCTCAACCCGATCTTCCTGTCGAGCAACAACCTCGTCAACCTGCTGTTCGACTCATCGACGGTCGGCGTGATCTCGCTCGGTATCGTCTGCATACTGATGGTGGGCGAAATCGACCTGTCGGTCGGCTCGGTCAGCGGGTTCGCCTCGGCGCTGGTGGGCGTGCTCTGGGTCAACATGGGCTGGCCGGTATGGCTCGCGGTGCTGGCCGCCATGGCCGCCGGCGCCCTGATCGGCTACCTGTATGCGTTCCTGTTCAACCGCTTCGGCATGCCGAGTTTCGTCTCGACACTCGCGGGCCTGCTCGCGGTGTTGGGACTACAGCTCTACATCCTCGGCCAGAGCGGCTCCATCAACCTGCCGTACGACTCGCCCGTGGTGAACATCGGGCAGTCGCTGTTCATGCCGGCCGTCATCGCCTATGCCGTCGTGCTGCTGGCGGGCGCCATGATCCTGCTGACCGGCGTCCGTACCGCCAGCCGTCGCCGGGTGGCCGGGCTGTCGTCGCAGTCGCTCGGCAAGGTGCTGTTCCGCGCCGTCGCGGTGACGGTGGTGCTGACGCTGATCGTGTTCTACCTCAACCAGGATCGTGGCGTGCCCTGGATGTTCGCCTTCTTCGCGGGCCTGGTGGTGGCCACCGACTTTGCGCTGACCAGGACCAAATGGGGCCGCTGGGTCACCGCCGTCGGTGGCAACCGCGAGGGCGCGCGCCGCGCCGGCATCAATGTCCGGCTGATCTACACCAGCGCCTTCGTCATGTGCTCCGTGCTGGCCGCGATCGGCGGCGTGCTGTCCGCCGCGCGGCTCGCCTCCGCCAGCCAGCAGGCCGGCACCGGCGACGTGAACCTCAACGCCATCGCGGCGGCGGTGATCGGCGGCACCAGCCTGTTCGGTGGCCGTGGCAGCGCATATTCGGCATTGCTGGGCATCATCGTCATCGAGTCGATCTCCAACGGGCTGACCCTGCTCGATCTGTCGTCCTCGCTGCGCTACATGATCACCGGCGGCGTGCTCGCCATCGCGGTCATCGTCGACTCACTGGCCCGGCAGTCGCGCGCGTCGCATGGCCGGGCGTGAATAGCCGGGCGTGAATAGCCGGGCGTGACCGGCATCACGCTCTGACCACGCCGAAGCGGATCTCGGCCTACACGGTCGCGTGCATCAGGCGGATTGCCTCGGCGTAGCGGTTGCGGGACGCATCTCCCATCCGCTTCAGCCCGCAGGCGTCGCGCATCGCGATCAGCAGCGCCTCCGCCGTGGCGCCGCGCGCGGCACAGGAGCGTGCGAGTTCGATCAGCTCCTGAAGCGGTATCTCGGCCGGATCGACGGTCTCGCCTCCGGCCGGATGGCGAAAGCCCTCCCATGCCGCCGGATCGGCCGACGGCGGCCAGACGAAGCCGCCGACGGCCTCTGTGGTGCGCCGGACACCGGCCGGCAACACACTCAGCACCCGGTCGCGGATGTCGCGGCCGGCACGCTGGAAACCATGCAGGCGCGCCACCTCCCGCACCAGCCGGTCCTCTCGCAGCGGCGCCATCCGCATCAGCAGTTCGGTCACGATGACGGCGAGGCGGTCGCGGTAGCCCGCCTCATGGAACTGGGCGGCGTCCGCCTCGACGCTCGGTTTGAACACCTGGGGTTCCAGGGACGCTTGCGGCAACGCGGCGATGGCCAGCGGCGGCGCATCGCGTGCGCCCCGCGCCTCGCGCGCCTGACGTTGCGCCACCGTCAGCGCCTGATGCAGGCGGTCCGTCTCGCGGTCGGCATTGGTCCACCAGTCGGTCGACCAGATGCGCAGCACGCGCCAGCCGAGCGCCTCCAGCACCTGCTGGCGCAGCCGGTCGCGGTCGCGCGCGGTGGCGCCGCGATGGTAGGTGGCGCCGTCGCATTCCACGCCGGCCAGGTACGCGCCGCTCGCCTCCGCATCGACCACGGCCAGATCGATGCGAAACCCGGAGACGCCGATCTGCGAGCGCACCACCCAGCCTTTGCGGCGCAGCCGCTCGGCCACCTGCGCCTCGAACGGGCTTTCGTAGTCGCCCAGGCTGGCCGAGGCGGCGGTCGCGAAGGCGCGCGCGCCATGTTCGGCGAAGCTCAGGAACTGCTTCAGGTGCGCGACACCCACGGCGCCGGAGCGGGCGAGGTCGAGTTGTTCCGCGCGCACGCTGCCGAACACGATCAGTTGCTCCCGCGCGCGCGTCACCGCCACGTTCAGCCGGCGCTCGCCACCGGCCAGGTTCAGCGGCCCGAAGTTCAGCCCGATGCGCCCGGTCGCGTCCGGCCCGTAGGTGAGCGAGAACAGCATCACGTCGCGCTCCTCGCCCTGGATGCCCTCGAGGTTCTTGACCAGCACCGGCTCCGCCGCGTCGTCGGCGAAGTGCCGTTCCAGCGTGGGGTCGTCGCGACGCGCGCGGTCGAGCAGGTCCTCGATCAGCGACTGCTGCTCGGCGTTGAACGACACGATGCCGAGCGACCGCGGCACCGGCGCCCGCAACTCGCCCAGCGCCGCGGCGACCACCGCCCTGGCCTCGGCAAGGTTGGTGCGGGCGCCGCCACGGGCATAGACGCCGTCCGCGACATGACGGAACGACACCGCGCGGTCGTTGGTGACCGGGGAAGGGAAGGTGACCAGCCTGCCGCCGTAATAGGTGTGGTTGGAAAAGGCGATCAGGCTTTCGTGCCGGCTGCGGTAGTGCCAGGTCAGCTCGATGGTCGGCACGCCGGCGCCGAGGCACTCGTCCAGGATCGAGTCGAGGTCATGCGTCTCCACCTCGACGGCGGCATCGTCGCCGTCGCCGCTGCGCCGCTCGAAGAAGCTGGTCGGCGGTAGCTGTCGGGGATCGCCGACGATGATGACCTGGCGCCCGCGACCGACCGCGCCGATGGCGTCCCAGGTGGCGATCTGCGAGGCCTCGTCGAAGATCACCAGGTCGAACGCGGCGGCCTCGGCCGGCAGGTACTGCGCGACCGAGAGCGGGCTCATCATCAGGCAGGGCGTCAACCGGCGCAGCGCGTGCGGCATCTTCAGCGACAACTGGCGCAGCGGCAGGTGCCGCTGCCGTTTGGCCAGCTCCCGCGTCAGCACGGCGTATTCCGGGTCGTGCTGGCGCTGCGGCGCGTCCGGCAGGCCGGCGGCGACGCGCGCCCGCACCAGTGCCGCCGCCAACCCCAGCATCTGCGCATCCAGCGCCCGGAACCGCTCGATCCTGGTCTCGTGCCGCGCCGCCACGAAGCCGCGCAGCCGGGGCGAGGCATCGACCGCGAGGTTCACCCACCAGCGCGCGTAGTTCGCCTCCAGCGCCCGCATTGCGTCGGCCGGCGCCACCAACCCGTCCTCCAGCGCGCGGACCAGCCCGCCCAGCCCCAACGTCTCCGCCTGTTGCGCCACGCCGCGCCAGGCGCACCAATCCTGGATCTGCCGCGCAGCCGCGGCCCAGCCGGACAGCCGCGCCGTCGCCACCGCCAGCCAGTCCGCCCGCTCGCCATCGCCGATGGCCCCGATATCGTCGACGCCGCTCAGGGTGGCCGCCTCCCGCAGCGCCGCCTCGGCGTCGTGCCAGGCGCGCAGGTAGGCGGCGAGGGCCGCGCCGGCCGAACCTTGCGGCAGCAGCAGGTCGGCGGCCTCGGTAATAAGCGGGCGCAGCCCCGCCCACACGGCCAGCAGCGCCGCCGCATCCTGTGCCAGTGCCGCAAGGTTCGCGCGAAGCTGTCCCGCCCAGGCGAAACCAAGCGCCAACTGGTCGAACTCGGTGTCCAGCCCGCGCCACGCCCGGCCGAGCGCGCGCGCATGCGGCGGCTGGTCCAGCAACCGCTCGATATCCTGAAGCTCGATCAGCCGGTCCAGTTCGGGGCCGCAATCGTCCGGCACCGGAGCCGCCGCCGCCGCCGCGAGCCGCCCTCGCACGCGGCGCTGCCCGAGCGTCCTGGCCAGCGCCCATTTGCCACCGGCCTCCCGCCACTCGGCCCGCAGGCCGTGCAGGTCGAGCGCCATGACCTCCGGCCCGCGGCGGATCTGGCCCATGGCCGCCAACGCGCGGTGACGTTGCGCGCGCGCCGCATCCGCCCGCAGCGCGTCATGCGTCGGTGCGGCATCGTCGGCCCAGGCCCAGCCCGACTGGACGGCGAGCGGGTCCAGCAGCGTCAGCGCCAGCGCGCACAGGGCGCGCAGGCCGGGCCGCGAGCGTGGCGCCGCCGGCAGCCCGATCGCCGCCGCAGCCGCATCCGCCGCGATCGCCAGGGAGCGCAGCCGCTGCACCGCGACGCCGGCGGCTTCCAGCAGCCGCGCCTGCCACACCGGCGACCAGTCCGCGCGCGCGATCCCGGCCAGGGCCGGCGCCCGCACGATGTCGCCGGCGCGTTCCAGGATCGCCCGCGCCTCCTCGGTAGCCTCCTCCAGCCGCCGGTAGTCGTCGGCGTCGTGGTGGTCCGCCGAGGGCCACGCGAACGCGATCTCCGGCACGCCGCCGTCCTCCGCGCGCATGACGCTGCCGATGGCGCGGAATGGCGTCCAGCCGTTGCGCGCCGGCCGGTGCAGGTCGCAGACATACTCGTTCAGCTCGCGGCACAGCGCCGCGACGTTGCCGGTGGTCCGTGTCCAGGCGTCGCCGTCCAGCGCCTCGGGCGATCTCTGCGCGCGGTCGAGCTGCTCCAGCACCGCTATCTTGCTGGCCTTGCTGGAAAACAGGTCGAGGCAGAAATCGGCGAGGCCCACCTGCTTCATGCGGCGCTGCACCACCTCCAGTGCCGCGCGCTTCTCGGCCACGAACAGCACCGTGCGGCCGCGTGCCAGCGTGTCGGCGATGATGTTGGCGATGGTCTGGCTCTTGCCCGTCCCCGGCGGCCCGATCAGCACGAAGCTATCGCCGGAGGCCGCCCGCGCGACCGCCTCAAGCTGCGACGAGTCGGCCTCCAGCGGACACACCAGATCGGCGGCGCCCAGCCGGTCGTCGGCCTGTCCGCCCCGGCGCTCGCCGGACTGTCCACCCAATCGCTCGCCGGCCTGTCCGCCCGTTGCCGGCTGCCCGCCGCCGCTGGACCCGGCCAGCGCCGCGCCGGCTGGCCCGTCCATCAGGCGGCGCACCACCGCGTTGCCGCGCAGCGCCGCCGCGCGCTCGGACAGGTCTTTCCACATCAGGAACTTGGTGAACGACAGCGTGGTGAGGGCCACCTC
>JAYTQW010000540.1:0-1819 GCA_043746535.1 Rhodospirillales bacterium | reverse complement strand
CGGAACTGCTCGCCGCCCTGGGTGCCGGCGGGAACCTTCACCTTCGCCATGGTGCCGTCGATGGTCGGCACCTCGATCTCGTCGCCGAGCGCCGCCTGCGCCATGCGCAACGGGATGCGGCAGACGACGTTGGCGCCGTCGCGCACGAACAGCGGGTGCGGGCGCACGCCGACATGCACATACAGGTCGCCGGCCGGCGCCCCGGCGCCGCCAGCCTCGCCCTCGCCGGACAGGCGGATGCGGGTGCCGTCCTCGACGCCGGCGGGAACCTGCACCTGCAACGTGCGCTCGCGCTGCACGGTGCCGGCACCTTGGCAGACGCGGCACGGGTTGCGCACCACGCGGCCCTGGCCGCGACAGGTGGGACAGGTGCGCTCGACCAGGAAGAAGCCCTGTTGCGCGCGCACCTTGCCCTGGCCGCCGCAGGTCGAGCAGGTCTCGGCGGCGCGGTCGCGGGTCTCGGAGCCGGTGCCGGCGCAGGCCTCGCAGGCAACCCGGGTGGGCACCCGCAGCGCGCTCTTCACGCCGCTGAACGCTTCCACCAGATCGATCTCGACGCTGGTTTGCAGGTCCGCGCCGCTGCGCGGGTTGCGCCCGCCGCGCCGCCCGCCGGTGAACTCGCTGAACATCTGGTCGAAGATGTCGCCGATGCCGCCGCCGCCGAAATCGAAGCCGCCGGCCGCCCCCGCCGCGCCGCCCTCGAACGCGGCATGGCCGAAGCGGTCATAGGCGGCACGCTTCTGGTCGTCCTTGAGGACTTCGTAGGCCTCGCTGATCTCCTTGAACTTCGCCTCGGCCTTCTTGTCGCCTGGGTTGCGGTCCGGATGGAACTGCATCGCCAGCTTGCGATAGGCCTTCTTGAGATCGTCGGCGGTGGCCGCGCGGGCCACGCCGAGCATCTCGTAATAATCCTGCTTCGCCATCCCGATCCCTGCGCGGCCCCGTCAGCGGCGGCCGGCTTCCCCATATCGAACATATTGAACACGCGAAAGGCGCCCGGCTCAATGAGCGCGGGCGCCTCGCGTCAGCATGAAGGCATCATGCCATCCGGCACGACCCGATCAGGCGGATTTCTTCTTGTCGTCCACTTCCTCGAACTCGGCATCGACCACCTTGTCGGTGCCGGCGTGCTCGGCGCCGGTGGCCCCAGGCGTCGCGTTGGCGCCGTCGGCCTGGGCCTTGTACATCGCCTCGCCCATCTTCATCGCCGCCTGGCTGAGCCGCTCGGTGGCCGACTTCACCGCCTCCACGTCCTGGCCCTCCAGCGCGCTGCGGGCTGCGGCGATGGCCGCCTCCGCCTCGCCACGATCCTGGGCGGACACCTTGCCCTCGCCCTCCTTCAGCGTGCGCTCGACCTGATGCACCAGGCCCTCGGCGGCGTTGCGCGCCTCGACCAGCTCACGCCGCTTCTTGTCGCCCTCGGCGTTGGCCTCGGCCTCATGCACCATCTTCTGGATGTCGGCGTCGGACAGCCCGCCGCTGGCCTGGATGCGGATCTGCTGCTCCTTGCCGGTGGCCTTGTCCTTGGCCTGGACCGAGACGATGCCGTTGGCGTCGATGTCGAACGTGACCTCGATCTGCGGCACGCCGCGCGGGGCGGCGGGGATGCCCATGAGGTCGAACTGGCCGAGCGACTTGTTGTCGGCCGCCATCTCGCGCTCGCCCTGGTAGACCTTGATCGTCACCGCCGTCTGGCCATCGTCGGCGGTCGAGAAGGTCTGGCTCTTCTTGGTCGGAATGGTGGTGTTGCGGTCGATCAGCCGGGTGAACACGCCGCCCAGCGTCTCGATGCCGAGGCTCAACGGGGTCACGTCGAGCA
>JAYTQW010000539.1:0-4258 GCA_043746535.1 Rhodospirillales bacterium | reverse complement strand
ATGGCGGTCGCCACCTCGCCCATCTCGGCGGCGATCTTGTCGCGCTCCAGCCCGGTCAGCCGCGACAGCCGCAGCTCCAGGATGCCGCGCGCCTGCTCCTCGGTCAGCCGCACGGTGTCGGAGTCGCTGACCAGGTTGCGCGCGTCCTCGATCAGCAGCAGCAGCGGGCGCACGTCCGCCGCCGGCCAGTCCCGCTCCATCAGCGCCGCGCGGGCGGCGGCGACATCGGTGCTGGAGCGGATGATGCGGATCACCTCGTCGATGTTGGCGACCGCGATCGCCAGCCCGACCAGCAGGTGCGCCCGCTCACGCGCGCGACGCAGGTCGTGGCGGGCGCGGCGCAGGATCACGTCCTCGCGGAAGCGGATGAACACCTCCAGCGCGTCCTTTAGCCCCAGCAGGCGCGGCTGGCCGTTGTCCAGCGCCACCATGTTGATGCCGAAGCTGGTCTGCAACGAGGTCATGCGGAACAACTGGTTCAGCACCACCTCGCCGGTCGCGTCGCGCTTCAGCTCGATCACGATGCGCATGCCGGAGCGGTCGCTCTCGTCGCGCATGTCGCTGATGCCCTCGACCTGCTTGGCGCGCACCAGCTCCGCGATCCGCTCCAGCAGCACGCTCTTGTTCACCTGGTACGGGATCTCGGTGATAATGAGCGCCTGGCGGTTGCCGCGCATCTCCTCGAACTCGGCGCGCGCGCGCAGGGTGATGCTGCCGCGCCCGGTCTCGTAGGCGGACCGGATACCGGCGCGGCCCAGGATCAGCCCGGCGGTGGGAAAGTCCGGCCCCGGCACGATCTTCATCAGCTCTTCGAGCGACGTCTCCGGGTCGGCGATCAGCGCCAGCGTGGCATCGATGATCTCGCCGGGATTGTGGGTCGGGATGTTGGTCGCCATCGCCACCGCGATGCCGGCCCCGCCGTTGATGAGCAGGTTCGGATAGGCCGCCGGCAGCACCTTCGGCTCGTTCTCGGTCTCGTCATAGGTGGGCTGGAAATCCACCGTGTCGCGGTCGATGTCGCCCATCAGCGCCATAGCGGCCTTGGACAGCCGGCACTCGGTGTAGCGCATCGCCGCCGCCGAATCGCCGTCCACCGAGCCGAAATTGCCCTGGCCGTCGATCAGCCGCACCCGCATCGAGAACGGCTGCGCCATCCGCACCAGCGCGTCGTACAGCGCGTTGTCGCCGTGCGGGTGGAAGCGGCCCATGGTGTCGCCGACCACGCGCGCGCATTTGCGATGCGGCTTGTCGGGCGTGTAGCCGGCGTCGTGCATCTGGTACAGGATGCGCCGGTGCACCGGCTTCAGCCCATCGCGGGCGTCCGGCAGCGCGCGGCTGACGATCACCGACATGGCGTAGTCGAGGAAGGAGCGCCGCATCTCCTCTTCGAGCATCACCGGCTGCATGTCGGACGGGTTGACCGGACCAGCGATATCCTGCGGCGGGCCGGGTGGGTTCGGGGGCGTGTCGCTCAAGCGTGTCTCGATCCTGGGTGGCGCAAATACGGCTCCGGCCCGCCCTCGCGGAACGCGGGACATTGAGCCAGTTGCGGACGGCAGGGTATCACGGAGCGCGCGCCAGCGCCAATCGACCCAGCAGAAGGACGCCGCCCGTGACCAAGGCTCCCCGCATCGCCGTGATCGGCAGCATGATGACCGACCTCGTGACCTACGTGGACCGGATGCCGCTGGCCGGCGAGACCCTGGCCGCCCGGCGGTTCGAGATGGGCTTCGGTGGCAAGGGCGCCAACCAGGCGGTCGCGGCGGCCAGGCTGGGCGCCGACGTGGTGATGGTCGGGCGCCTCGGCGACGATGCGTTCGGCCGCTCCACGCTGGAGAACTTCGCCCGCCTCGGCATCGACGCCCGCCATGTGACGGTGACGCCGGGGGTGCCCAGCGGCGTGGCGCCGATCTTCGTGGAGCCGAGCGGCGAGAACCGCATCCTGATCGTCAAGGGCGCCAACGACCGGCTGACCGCCGACGACATCGATGCCGCCGCCGCCGACCTGCAAAGCTGCGAGCTGATCCTGTTGCAGCTCGAAATCCCGCTGGAGACGGTCTATGCGGCCATTGCCTGGGGCCGCGCGCACAGCCGCACGGTGGTGCTGAACCCTGCCCCCGCCACGCAATCGCTCGATCTCGCGCGCCTCGCCGGCGTGGCGTTCTTCATGCCCAACCAGACCGAACTGGCGATCCTGACCGGGCTTGCGACCGAGACGGTGGCGCAGGCGGAGGCAGCCTCGCGCACGCTGATCGCCGGCGGCATCGGCCGGGTGGTGGTGACGCTGGGCGCGGATGGCGCGCTGCTGGTCGAGCCGGACGCGCCAGCCTGGCACGTCGCCCCGGTGCGGGTCACGCCGGTGGACACCACCGGCGCCGGCGATGCGTTCATCGGCAGCTTCGCGCAGCGTTACGCGGCCACTGGCGAGCTGCGCGCATCGCTCACCTTCGCCGCCGCCTATGCCGCCGACTCGGTTACACGACCTGGCACGCAGAGTTCGTTCGCGACGGCGGCGGAGGCTCGGCTCGCGGGCCTGATGCCCTGATGCCGAGCCTCGGCCGATGCGCCTTGCGTGGCGGGATGACAGCTTGATGGGCGCGCTGGTGATGCCGCCGGCGTTGGCGCCTGCCCTCGCGGCTATCGTCCTCCGCCCCTGACCGAAGGAGGCCCTGATCGAAGGAGGTCCCGAATCGCCGTAGGCGTGACGGCGTTATTTGGCCGTGGTCAAGGTCAATGGCCGGGTGAGGATGCTGGTGACGTTCTTGCCCGGGCTGATGCCGAACACCGGCCACACGGTCTGGCCGCGCGATTTCAGGCCCATGTAGTCGCCGAGGAAGTGCCCCCCCGCCACCGGGGCGTCGTTGTAGTCGAACGACTGCGTGGTGATCCGCGCCTCGTTCGCCCAGTCGGCGTTGCCCTGGCAGCCATCGGCCGACTTGATCGGGTTGCACGACACCGCCCAGTAATCGGTCGCGTCCGTCGCCGCCCCGACCTTGTCATGCCGGAAGTCGTAGTAGGTGACGACCACGGTGCCATCGGCGGCGGCGGTCACCGACGGGATCAGCGCCTGCTGGAACACCGGGTCGGCCGGTCGGCGCGGCGTCTGGTTGACCCGCACCGGCGCCGACCAGGAATAGCCGCCGTCGGGCGAGTAGGCCAGGGCGACCTCATCCTGCCCGGTGAAGCGCGAGTCCTGCCAGGTCACGTAGATCACGTTGCGGGCCGGGTCCACGGCGATGGCAAAGATGATGTCGGCGGACCGGATCGCCTCCTGCCTGTTCGGCGTCAGCGCCGGGACGTTCACCAGCGTGAGCGCCGAGTAGCCGGGACTCCAGGTCTTGCCATGATCGGACGAGCGCACCCAGCCGATGGTATCGGCGCCCGACAGGTCGTTCTGCTGCGTGTAGAAGTCGAGGAGATCGCCGTTCGGCAGGACCACGACCTGGTTGGCGATGGTCTGGAAGTTGCTGCCGGGATCGAAGATGACCTTCGGCAGCTCCCAGTTGCGCCCGTAGTCCGTGGTGCGGGAAAAATAGGCCGGGCCGGTGACGTAGGTCGGGAACGCGGCGGCGGCGCTGTCGGCGTTGGCGGCCTTCACGCGCCCGAACGGCCGGCCCTGGAGCGCCAGATCGCGCAGGCGGCGCGTGATCGACAGGCCATCCTTCGGCATGGCCGGCGTGAGGGTGCCGAGTGCCGAGGCGTGGCCGCCGTCATTGCCACCGGTCTCGTCGTTGACGCCGAAACCGGGCGTGAAACTGGTCAGCTTGTCCCAGACCACATAGACGTAGCGCGAGTTCGCCGGATCCGCGGTGACCGCGTTCTTGTCGTTCAAGGCCTGCGGCTTGGTGGCGTCCGGCTGCGCCGGCGTGTCGATCAGCGTGGTCGGCGGCAACCAGTTCATGCCGCCGTCGATCGACTGGCTGACGGTCTGGCCGTTATGGCCGAACAGCGCCGGATTGGCGAGTTCCTCGGTGACCAGCGACGAGAAGTAGGCGGCGCCGTCCGGGGAGAACGTCACCCACGGGTCGGACGAGCGCGGCCACGGCCCGTTCTGGCAGGCGGTGACATCGGGCGTGCTGGAGGGATGGAAACTGGCGCCGTTGTCGAACGAATAGGCGCCGCGCAGCCCACGGGCGCCGCCGTTCGACCAGCGGTCCTGGTGCGAGGCGACCAGCATGTTGCCCGGGTTGGCCGGGTTGATCGCCACGGTCGGCTCGATGTTGGTATTGGGGTAGTCGATGCCGGGCTGGCTGCCGAC
>JAYTQW010000538.1:0-2364 GCA_043746535.1 Rhodospirillales bacterium | reverse complement strand
TGCAGGTTGGTCAGCAACGCCGCCAGGTCGCCGGCGCGCTGGATCACCGGGCCGGAGGTGGCGCGGAAACCTACCCCCAACTCGCGCGCCACGATCTGCGCCAGCGTGGTTTTGCCGAGGCCCGGCGGACCATGAAGAAGAACATGGTCAAGGGCTTCCTTGCGCGACCTCGCGGCCTCGATGAACACGGCCAGGTTCTCGCGGCTGGCCTTCTGACCGGTAAAATCGGTCAAGGTCTGCGGCCGCAGCGAGGCCTCGCCGGCATCCTCCGGCGCCCGCTCGGCGGATATGGTGCGGTCGTCGCTCATCGCGCCTCACTCATCGGGGAGCCAACTCCTTTAATCCCTCGCGGATCAGTTCGCCCAGCGTGGCGGCCTCGCCTAGCCGCGCCACGATCCGCGCCAGTGCGCCCTGCACGTCGGGGCGACGGTAGCCGAGGTTGACCAGCGCCGAGAGCGCGTCGCCCTCCGGCCCGGCCGGGGCCTGCGGCATGATCGGCGAGAAGCCGTGCCCGGTCGGCATCGCGCCCGCCTTCTCGCGCAATTCGGTCAGCAGCCGGATCGCGAGTTTCGGCCCCACCCCGGCCGGACGGGTGAGGCTGGCGCGGTCGCCGGCCTGGATTGCGGCAATCAGCTCGCGCGGCGACAGCGCCGAGAGGATGTTGAGCGCCACCTTCGCCCCGACCCCCTGCACCGTGGTCAACAGCCGGAACCACTCCCGTTCCGCGCCGTCGGCAAAACCGTACAGCGTGATGGCGTCCTCACGCACCTGCATCTCCGTGAGCACGACCGCGACCTCACCGGACGGCCACGCGCTGAGCGAGCGGGTCGAGCACTGGACCAGGTAGCCGACGCCGGCCACGTCCACCACGCACCGATCCGCCTCGATCGCCTCGATCCGTCCGGTCAGGCGCGCGATCATGCGTCAGTCATAGGCGAGGCACCAACCGGGAGCCTTCAGCCAGCACCGCGCCTCGGCGATGTCGTCGGAGCGGTACAGCCGGGTCACGCCGCATCCGTCGTCTTTGGCGAAGGCGACGTCGAGCGCCTGTTCCGAGGCCGCCTCGCGCAGGCTCTGGCAGCGATAGACGGCGACGGGCGACACCCACCGGGCCTTGAAGCCGTCGCCGTCGCGGGTGATGACGAAGACCGCCCCGTGCCGCCGCATCATGCCAGGATCGAGCGAGGAGTCGCCGCACTCGGTGGTCAGCATCAGCAGCAGGCGGCCACCGTCGCGCAAGCGATCCAGCCACGTATCGGCTGGCCGGGTGACGCCGGCATTGACGTAGATGACATCGGCTGGATCGAACGGGACGGTGGCGCCGTCGCCCTGCACCACGCGCACTTGTGTCAGGTGCGCCATGTTGGTCGCCGCCCGCAGCGCCAGTTCCGGCTCGAACTCGATCGCCGTGACCCGGCCGGCGGGACCGACCAGATGCGCCAGCAGCGCCGAGAAGTAGCCGACGCCGGCGCCGACATGCACTGCGTGCTCGCCCGGTTGGATATTGAGGCTGCTCATCAGATGGGCGTGCAGCGACGGTTGGCCGTTATTGAGGTGGCGCTCCGGCAAGATGCCGATCAGGTCGTCGGTGTAGAGGTAGACCGGATCGGCGCTCGGGCTGTCCACGTAACGCCCCCCGAAGCGGATGATCGGCCACGGGCCAGGACCGAGGTAATCCTCCCGCCGGGTCGCCGCGAACGCCGCCTCGACACGCTCGTTTCGGGTGTCGGCCGCAGCCATGACCTGCTTGGCATAGGCTGCGCGGATGATGGCGAGGTCCGATTCCGAGGTCATGGCTCCATTCTCCCACAAGCGCCCCGGCGCCGCATCACGCCATCCGCGTCCCGGCCGCCCACGCCATTCGGCTGGATCGGTGGTGGGCATGGCAGATCGCCACCGCCAGCGCGTCGGAGGCGTCGGCGCGGCGCAGCGTCGCACCGGGTAGCAGCCGGCGCACCATCATCGCCACCTGCTCCTTATCCGCGCCGCCGGTGCCGACCACCGCCAGCTTCACCGTCTTGGCGCCATACTCGCTGACCGGCACCCCAGCCAGGGTCGGCGCCAGCAATGCCACGCCGCGCGCGTAGCCCAGCTTCAGGGTCGCAGTGCCGTTGCGGTTGACATAGGTCTCCTCCACCGCCGCCTCATGCGGGCGATGCTCGGCCAGCAACGCCGCCAGCGCGTCGTGCAGAAAGCGCAGCCGCTCCGGCACGCTCATATCGCTGTCGGTGGCGATTACCCCGTCGGCCAGATGGCGCAGGCGGTTGCCGTCCACCTCCAGCATGCCCCAGCCGGTGAAGCGCAGGCCAGGGTCGATGCCGAGTAGGCGGGCGGCGCCCATTCAGGCCGACAGCTTCCGCATCA
>JAYTQW010000537.1:0-4667 GCA_043746535.1 Rhodospirillales bacterium | reverse complement strand
GTGCTGCATGTCCACAGCCGCGGCGCTCAGCTTCTCGGCAGCCGAACGATGGCTCGTATCGGCGGTCAGGCGCAGCCGGGGCACCGCGACGATGCCGGTCGCGTCGTCGGTGGCCGTGACGCCGCTCGGCCGGATTGCTTCGGCCGCCACCAGGGTGGCAAGCAGCAGCCCCGCCAGCGCCAACGCCAGTTCCGGAGCGCGGGTCAATTCGTCCCCGTGCCGGGCGAGGCCGGAGGTGGCGCCGGGTCGGCTGCGTTCGGATCGGCCGCAACCGGGCTGGCGCCCACGGGAGCGGCGGCAGGCTTAAGTTGCAGGCTGCGGAACGCCGACAGGGTGAACGCGATGTCGAGCATCGGCTCGTTGGTCTTGTCGGATACCGGCTGCGCGTGAAGCTGCAAGTCGTCGACGAACATGCGCGGCGTGGCCCGCTCGATCTCCTGCAACAGCGCGATCAGCACCGGCCACTTGGCATCGACCGAGACCCGCAGCCCAAGCCGGCGATAGGCGCCGGCCGCCTCGCTTGGCAGCGCCTCGCTGCTGGTCAGGTGGGCGCCGACGTTGCTGGCCATCGTCTCCAGCAGGCCCTGCAACGCGGCGCCCGCGACCGCGTCGGTGGCGCCGTCCACCGTGGCGGCGGCCGGCGCCGCCTGCGTCGCCATTGCGGCGGCCGCCCGGCGCAGTTGCGGCAATGTGTCCACCAGGTCGCCCATGCGCCCGGCCAGCGAACGCCGTTGCGAGAGCGTGTCGGCGGCGGCGGCGTAGCTGTCCAGCAGCGGCTGCAAGGCCACCAGCCAAAGCAGCAGCGCCAGCGCCAGCGTCAGCGCCACCGCCAGCGCACGGCCGCGCGCGCCGGATGGCAGGCTGGCGACCGACAGCGCGGCCATCAGGGACGCACCTCGGCGTGGATGCTGAAGATGTCGGCGCCGTTGTCGCCGCGCGTCACCGGGGCCGCGAAGGCGGCGTTGCGGATCACCGGATCGGTGGACAGCGCGCCGATCAGCCGCGCCGCCGCCGCCGACTGCCCTTCGATCGTCACCTGCCGCTCGTGCAGCGTGAGGGCGGTCAGGAAGGTGTCGTCGGGCAGGATCTGGGTCAGCGCGCTGATCGCCCGCAGCGCGTCGCCGACCCGCGCCTGTTCGCCCGCCACCACGTCGGTGCCGGCCGATTGCGCCAGGATGCGGCGGCGCAGCGCCTCGGCCTCGTTCACCTGCGGTTGCAGGCCGGCGATCTGCCGTTCGACCGCCGCCGCCGCCTGCGATTGCCGGACGAACGGCAGCGCCGCCGCCGCGACCGCCAGGCCGCCGCAGAGCGCGCTCGCGGCCAGCAGCACCCGCCGCCGGCGGCGTGCCCGGCGTTGGTGCGCGTCGCCGAGCGCGATGCTGCGGGACGGATCGCCCTGCGCCTCCAGCACGTCCGGCCGCACGCCGATCGCCGCCAGCGCGTCCAGCAGCGGCGCCAGCCCGGCACGCGGCAGCAGCAGCAGCCGCGCCTGCAAGCGTCCCTGCGCATGGTCGCGCCCGATGACCGTGGCCGACCAGAACACCTCCGCCGGCGTGAACGGCGTGTAGCGGTCCATCTCGAACCCCAGCACCTGCTGCAATCCCTCCTCCGCCGCCAGCGGCAACGCGATGGTCCGCGCCAGGAACAGCGCCGAGGGCAGCCGCAGGACGGTCATGCCCGGCCGCAGCGAGGCGATCGCGGCGCGCGCGGCGGCGGCGCGCAGGCCGTCCAGGCCGAAGCGGCCGAGCGAGTGCTCGCGATGGCCGCGCCGGCCCAGCACCTCGATCTCCGGCTCGGCGCCCGGCAACGCCAGCAACGCCACCACGCGCGCGTCGGCCAGCCCGGCGCGGGCCGTGCGCAGGCGTCGCGGCAGCAGGTCGGTTATCTGGCGCGCATACCAGGATGTGAACTCGGTCAGCATGAGGGAGCGAAGAAGCGATGCCAGCCGCCGCCGTCAAGCCTTTAATATTTACAACGCTTTCATGACAGCGGCCGATACGCCACGGTCACGGTTGCGGCGTTTCATCGGCTGGGGTCATCAATTGGGCTGAACCCGCATCGGCTCGGCCACCACGTCGGGCCAGTGGCGCGGGTCGCCTTTGGGGAAGGCGATGCGCAGCCGCACCAGCGCCGGCAAGGTCTGGTCGGCCCAGACCCCGGTCCAGCCAGGGCTTCTGTCGCCGCCGCGAAAGTAGCTGATGTCGATATGATCGACCCGGTCCAGCAACACCACCACGCGCGGCGGCACCGGCGGCCCCAGCCACTCGGCATGAGGATGCGCCGAGGCGCGCAGCACCAGGCGGTGCCGGCCGTCCACGCCCAGGCCGATATCCGCCTCGCGCACGCCGGCATTGTTGGCCGCCACCGGCAGCACCGCGTTGAACGCCAGCGTGTGCGCCGTGCCCGCGAAGGAAGGCGGCTGGCCGGACTCGCCCGGATCGGCCTGCGCCAGCAGCCGCCGCAACGTGCGGTCGACGGCGTCCATGTCGGTCTGCTGGCCAACCCGGCGGGTCTGCACCGACCATGCCTGCAACCCGAAGCGGACGCCCTGCGACAGTCCGGCCAGCAGGAAGCCCAGCACGACCAGCGCCACCAGTATTTCCAGCAACGTGAAGCCGTTGCGGCGCATCACGAGGCCGGCGCCGCACCCAGCGCCGCGCGGGCGCTGTCGAGCGTGACCGAGCGCCGCTGGCCGTCGGCGGTCCAGGCCACCGCCACGCTGATGCCATACAGCGTCACCGGGCGCGGCTTCATGTCGCCCTGGACCGCATCGTTGACGCCGGCCAGCATGACCGAGGCCGAGGGCTGGACGATCACCGTCCAATGGTAGCCGGCGCCCTCGTCTCCCTCCTGATGCGGCGATGGCGGCCCGCCGGTGGCGACGGCGGCGCTGACCGCCGCCAGCCGGGACCGGGCAATGGCCAGCGCCTCCTGCGTGCGTGCGGCGACCTCGCCGGCCCGCAGTCCGGACAACACGCCGTCGAACATCATGCCCAGCGCCAGCGCGGCGATGACGAACGCGACCAGCACCTCCAGCAAGGTGAAGCCGCGCTCGCGCCTAACCACGCGGGACATTGCGCAGGCTGACCCGCCCGGTCAGCCACTCCACCGCGACGTCGATGCGCTGCTGCGGGTTGGCCAGTTCGATGGTGCCGCCCGAGGCGCTGCCGTCCGGCGCGAAGCGGATGCCGCCGACACGCTGGCCGGATTTCGCCACGCTGGTGACGCCGCCCGCGACCACGAGGCTGATCTGGCGCGGCAGCACGCGCGCGGTGCCGCCATCCACCCCGATGGCGTGGCGGGCGGGGTCCACCGCGACCAGTACCGGCCGGTCGCTGGCTATGGCCTGCCCGCGTGCGCCGCGCAGGGTGCGGGCGACATCGGCGGCGGCCCCGCGCAGCTCGACCGTGGGGCTGCGCTGCGGCCCGCGCGCGATCACCAACCCCATGGCAAGGCCGATCACCACCAGCACCACCAGCATTTCCAGCAACGTGAAGCCGTTGCGGGGTTCAGTTGGCAAGGTCGTTCAGACTGAGCATGGCTAGCAGCAGCGACGAGACGATGCCCGCCACCACCGCGCCCATGACGATGGTGATGGCCGGCGTCAGCAGCGACACCATGCGCTGGATGCCGATGCGGGTGTTCTCCTCGTGGATGTCCGCCGCCCGCAGCGCCATCGCCCCGAGCTGCGCCGTCTCCTCGCCCAGCCGCAGCAGATAGACCGTGCGCAGCGGGAACACGCCGCTGTCGCCGAGTGCCCGGCTGAGCCCGGCGCCGCCCTTGGCGCTGCTGGTGGCGGCCTCGACCGCGCCGACCGCCGCCCGGTTGCCGATGGCGTCGCGCACGATGTCCAGCGCCCCGATCAGCGGCATGCCGTTGATGAGCAGCGTGCCCAGCGTGCGGCTGAACCGCGCGGCGATGATCTCGCGCGACAGGCGGCCCAGGATCGGCAGCCGCAGCACGAAACGGTCGAACGCGAGCCGCACCGCCGGGCGCGCCAGCGCCTGACGCCACGCCAACCCCGCCACGCCGAGGCCGATGAGCGCGTACAGGCCGTAATTGCCGACCGCGTTGCCGGCATCGATGAGGAACTGGGTCGAGGCCGGCAGGGCGGCGCCGTTCTGCTCGAACAGCGGCACGAACTGCGGCAGCACCTGGGTCAGCAGCAGCACGATGGCGCCGACCGCCGCCACCAGCAGCAGCGCCGGGTAGATCATCGCCGAGGTCACCGTGGCCGACAGGCTGCGCTGGCGTTCCAGCAGCGTCGCCAGCCGTTCCAGCGTCGGCGCCAGCGCGCCGCCCGCCTCGCCGGCGCGGACCAGGCCGACATACAGCTTTGGAAAGCTGGTCGGGTAGCGCGCCAGCGTGGCCGCCAAGGGAGCGCCGTCGCGCACGCCGGCACGGATCTGTTCCAGGATCGCCGCCACCCGCTTGTTCGGCGCGGTGTCGACCAGGAACCGCAGCGCCCGGTCCAGGTCCTGCCCGGCGCCGAGCATGATCGACAGCTCGCGGGTGATGTTGGTCACGTCCTGCGCGCGCAGCCTGGAGCCGCCGCCGATCTGCGTGTTCAGCAGCCCCGACAGAAAGCCGCCACCCGCGCTGGCGGCGTCGGCCTTCACCGGGATGTTGCCCTGCCGGCGCAGCGCCTCGATCACGCCGTCCAGCGA
>JAYTQW010000536.1:0-2294 GCA_043746535.1 Rhodospirillales bacterium | reverse complement strand
CGCGCCGGCTGACCCCTTCCAACCCTTGCAGCGAGGAATCGCCACCATGCCCAAGATCGCCGTCATCACGGGAGCCGGGGCCGGCGTCGGCCGCGCCGTCGCCGAGGAGTTCGCCAGTCATGGCTGGGACCTCGCCTTGCTCAGCCGCGATGCGGACCGGCTGGAACTCGCCGCGGCGGAGCTCAACGGCCGCTACGGCGTCCGCGCCATCGCGGTTCCGACCGATGTGGCCGATGCGGACGCGATGGAAGCGGCGGCCGACCGGGCGGAACGCGAGCTGGGGCCGATCCACACCTGGGTCAACGTCGCCATGGCCACCGTGTTCGGTCCGGTGAACACCCTGACCGCCGCCGAGGTCGAGCGCGGCACGCGCGTCACCTATCTTGGCCAGGTGCACGGCATGATGTCCGCTTTGAAGCGGATGCGGGAGCGCAACGAGGGCGTGATCGTCAACGTCGGTTCCGCCCTGGCCTACCGCTCCGTGCCCTTGCAGTCGATCTATTGCGGCGCCAAGGCCGCCGTTCGCGGCTTCACGGACAGCCTGCGGTCGGAGATCATCCACGACAGGCTCAAGGTCCATCTCACCATGGTCGACCTGCCGGCGGTGAACACGCCGCAATTCGATTGGGCACTGAACAAGACCGGGAAGCGGGCGCAACCCGTGCCGCCGATCTACCAGCCGGAGGTGCCGGCCCGGGCCATCTACTTCGCCGCCACCCACAGGCGGCGTGACGTATGGGTCGGCTTCCCGACGGTGGTGGCGATCCTGGCCAACCGCATCGCCCCAGGGCTGATCGACCGCTACCTGGCCAAGGCCGGCTATTCCGGCCAGCTCACGGACGAGCGGGAACCCGCCGACGCCCCGGCCAACCTCTTCCAGCCGGTGCCCGGCCCCTACGGCGCGCATGGCCGTTTCGACAGCCAGGCCCGCAGGGGCAGTTGGGAGATGTTCACCGACCGGCACCGCACCGCCTTCCTCGCCGCCGCCGCTTTGGCCGGCGTCGCCCTGCTGCACCAGGCGGCCAAGAAACTCGACTTTTGAATCGGAGGCGCTTCCATGGTTCCCGCGCGAATCCAAGCTCCGGAGGCGTCGCCATGAACGGGCGGCTGATCTCCCTCGTCTCACGGCTTTGCCTGGTGTGCCTGTTCCCGCCCAGCGCGCTGGACAAGGTGATCCATCGCAAGGAGGCGCTGAAGCAGGCCCGCTCCGGGCCGATACCCGGTGCGCCGTTGCTGCTGGACGCGGCGATTGCGGTCGAAATGGTGGCGCCGATCTGCATCGTCACGGGCAGATACGACCGCGCCGCCGCCGGCGTGCTTGCCGGGTTCTGCGTGGTGACGGCGGTGCTCTACCATCCGTTCTGGACCCATGCGGACCTCGGCGCCCGCGGGAAGAGCAAAGGGCGCGAGGAGTTGTGGGAGTTCCTCAAGAACTTTGGCTTGGTCGGCGGCCTGCTGCTCGTCGCTTTCGGCAAGCCGTTGGCACAGGCGGATGCCGGAGGCCGCCATCGGGCCTGGCCGGATCGCCTGGCCGCCCGGAAGACCTCCTAATCCCGTCAGGAGCCAGCATCGTGCCAGACAACCACTACGACATCATCGTCATTGGCAGCGGGCCTGGCGGCGCTTCGTTGGCGCACCGGCTGGCACCGACCGGCAAGCGCATCCTCATGCTGGAGCGCGGCGGCTACCTGCCGCGCTCGCGCGCCAACTGGGATGCCAAGACCGTCTTCGTCGACGGCACCTACCAGGCGAACGAGACCTGGTATGGCAGGGACGGAAGCGGCTTCAAGCCTGGGCTGCACTACTGGGTCGGCGGCAACTCGAAGGTCTATGGGTCGGCCCTGTTCCGCTTGCGCGAACGCGACTTCGGGGCGCTTCGGCACAAGGGCGGCATCTCCCCGGCATGGCCGCTCGGCTACGACGTGTTCGAGCCCTACTACGCCGAGGCGGAGGCGCTCTATCACGTGCATGGCCAGCGCGGCGAGGACCCGACCGAGCCTTGGTCGAGCGGTCCCTACGCCTACCCGCCCGTCCAGCACGAGCCGCGGATCGCTGAACTTAGCGGCATCTTGCAGGGTGAAGGGCTGCACCCGTTCCATCTGCCGCTGGGCATCAAGCTCGACCAGAACCCGGACGGCTCGGCCACCACCTACTCGCCCTGTATCCGCTGCGACGCGTTCGACGGCTTTCCCTGCGCCATCAACGCCAAGGCGGACGCGCAGGTGATCTGCGTCGACCCGACGCGGGCGGCACATCCCAACTTCACCCTGCTGACCCATGCCTACGTGACCCGG
>JAYTQW010000535.1:0-2170 GCA_043746535.1 Rhodospirillales bacterium | reverse complement strand
CCGCGCGAGATGACGTTCCGCCAGCCGGGGCGGCACGAGGCCATCCAGGAGGCCATCCAGGCCGCGCGAGGGCGACAGGACACGCCGGAATGGCGGGCGTGTTTGGTTCCGGGATGAGGTGACGTGGGTTGAGCTTGAAGATGTCCGGCGTTGTCGTCCAGGCGTGGCAGACGGCTTCGAAGGGTGTCTTCCATCGGATCGCTTTGAGGTGCTTGGCGAAGTTGTAGGCCGAGACGAAGGCGAGAACGTGGGCTTTGAGGCTTTCCAGGTCCGGGTAGTGGAACGCCTTGATCGTCGCCTCCTTGACGGTGCGGTTCATCCGTTCGGCCTGACCGTTGGTCCACGGGTGATACGGCTTCGTGAGCTTGTGCTCGATGCCGTTCTCATCGCAGATGCGATCGAAGATGTGGGCTCCGAGGTATCGCCTGGTGGGTCCGTTGCGGTTCTTCGGCAGATCGGCGAACGCCATGCCGTTGTCGGTCAGCACCGTGTGGATTGCATACGGGAACGCTGCGACCACGCCGCGCAGGAACTCGGCGCCGTTCATCTTGCCGGCGTCGTCTCGAAACTCGACGTAGGTGAACTTCGAGACCCGGTCGATGGCGAGGAACATGTTGAGCTTGCCTTCGGCCAGGCGCAGCTCGCTGATGTCGATGTGGACGTAGCCGATCGCGGCCTCGGCGAACCTGCCTCGCTTGGACGCTTGATCCGGGTTCTCGGGGAGCCGGGAGATGCCATGGCGGTCCAGGCAGCGATGTAGGCTGGACCTGGTGAGCTTGGGGATGCTGTCGCGCAGGCATCCGAGTATGTCGTCGAGCGGCAGCAGGGTGCGCCGTCGGAACTCGACGATCATGGCTTCCTCGACCGCGGTCAGGACGGTGCTGTGAGGCGCGCGCGGCCCCATGGGCGCGTCATCGGTAATGGTTCGCGCCCGCCACTTGGACACCGTGTTGCGGCTCAGCCCATAGCGCTTGGCCAAAGCGCCGCTCGTCTCTTTCGACGCTTGGAGTTCGGCTCGAACTCGCGGCGTCGTTCGGGCTGAGCCATGAAGACTGCCTGCCATAGCGCTTCCTCCCCCTCTCGGGTCATTATGGCGTCATGACTCTCCGGGACCAAACACCAGCCTTCTTGGAGGGTTACGGACTCCGCACAACCGGCCGCTATGCGCCAAGGGCTGCGACACGGCGCGGGCGGGCGTGGTAGCGCGGGTCATGCCAGTCGCCCATCCCCTGTTTGCCCATCCCTTGTCCGCCCATCCCCCGTCCGCCCACCTCGCCACGGTCGTCCTCGCGCTGGCGATCGAGGCGGTGTGTGGCTATCCGAACTGGCTGTTCCGCGCCATCCGGCACCCGGTGGTCTGGGCTGGCTGGCTGATCGATCGCCTGGACCGGCGGCTGAACCGGCCGCCCTGGCCGCGCGCGGGCGGCATCGTCGCCACGCTGGCGCTGCTCGCCGCCGCCGTGGCGCCGTCGCTCGCGATGGAGCGGGTGGCGCCGCTGGCCGTCACCGCCCTGCTCGCCTCCAGCTTGCTGGCGCAGCGCAGCCTGTGGCATCATGTGGCCGACGTGGCGAGCGGGCTGGAGGCGGGGTTGGCCGAGGGCCGCGCGGCGGTGGCGCGGATCGTCGGGCGCAACACGGCGCGTCTCGACGCGGCCGGGGTGGCGCGTGCCGCCATCGAGAGCCTGGCCGAGAACTTTTCCGACGGCGTGGTGGCGCCGGCGTTCTGGTGCGCCTGCGCGGGGCTGCCGGGCATCGCCGCATACAAGGCGCTCAACACCGCCGACAGCATGATCGGCCACCGCACGCCACGCCACGCGGCGTTCGGCTGGGCGGCGGCGCGGCTGGACGACGTGGTGAACCTGCCGGCGTCGCGGCTGGCGGCGTTGTGGATCGTGCTGGCCGCCGTGCTGCACCGGGCCGACGCGCGCGCGGCGCTCCGCGCAGTGTGGCGCGATGCCCCGCGCCACCGCTCGCCCAACGCCGGCTGGCCGGAGGCGGCGATGGCCGGGGCGCTCGGGCTGCGCCTGGCCGGCCCGCGCGTCTATGGCGACACGCTGGTGGACGATGCCTGGATGGGAGGCGGGCGGGCGGGCGCCACCGTGGCCGACCTGCGCCGCGCGCTGCTGCTGTACCGCACCGCCTGCGCCATCCAGTTCGCCGTGGCGCTCGC
>JAYTQW010000534.1:0-6104 GCA_043746535.1 Rhodospirillales bacterium | reverse complement strand
GGCGTCGTGATGGCGCTGCTGCTGGTCTATCTCAACCTCAAGAACCGCTCGGCGCAGCAGGAGCACGGCATCAACACCGAGCCGTTCGGCCTGTTCGTGCTGAAGAACGCGCTGTTGGTGACGATCATCACCTATTTCTCGTACCTGCTCGCCACCTATCGGGGCCTGCCCAACGTGCTGGTCGTCATGCTCGGGCTGATCGGCGTGTATGCGTTCGTGACCAACCGCACCACGATCGGGCGGCAGATCTACGCGGTCGGCGGCAACGAGAAGGCGGCGCGGCTGTCCGGCATCAAGACCTCGCGACTGACCTTCTTCACCTTCGTCAACATGGGGGCACTCGCGGCCCTGGCCGGGCTGGTCTATGCGGCGCGGCTCAACACCGCGACGCCGAAGGGCGGCACCAGCCTGGAACTCGACGTGATCGCCGCCTGCTTCATCGGTGGCGCGTCGGCCTATGGCGGCGTCGGGCGTGTCACGGGTGCCGTGATCGGCGCCTTCATCATGGGCGTCATGAACAACGGCATGTCGATCGTCGGCCTCGGCATCGACTACCAGCAGGTTATCAAGGGTCTGGTGCTGCTCGGCGCCGTCTGCATCGACGTGTATAACCAGCGCCGGTAGGGCGGCGCCGGCGGGGCAACGCCGGTAGGGCAGCGCTGGCAGCGGCGAAACCCGGCGCCCGGGGCGGAGTTAAATCCGCCTCGGGAAAGGTACGCCGTGGAAGACAGCATCGACATCGCACTCGACAACCGGGCCGCCGCGCGCGCCGCCCGCCTGCATTACGTGAGCGACCGCCGCCCCGGCATCCGCCGCGAGCGCGATGGCGACGGGTTTGCCTATTTCCAGCCCGACGGCGCCCGGATCACCGACGAGCGCATGCTGGAGCGTGTCCGCCATCTGGCGATCCCGCCCGCCTACACCGATGTATGGATCTGCCGCGACCCGAACGGCCACATCCAGGCAGTCGGCCGCGACGCGCGCGGGCGCAAGCAGTACCGCTACCACGAGCGCTGGCGCGCCATCCGCGACGAGGCCAAATACAGCAAGATGCTGCTGTTCGGGCGCAAGCTGCCGGATATCCGCCGGCGTGTGGAGCACGACCTCGCCCGCCCCGGGCTGCCGCGCGAGAAGATCCTCGCCGCCCTGGTGAAGCTGCTGGAACGCACGCTGATGCGCGTCGGGAACGAGGAGTACGCGCGCACCAACAACAGCTTCGGCCTTACCACATTGCGTCGCCGCCATGTCCAGGTGGAGGGCACAGCGGTGGTGTTCGACTTCCGCGCCAAGCACGGCATCGTCTGGCACGTCGAGCTGCGCGACCGGCGGCTGGCCAACATCGTCAAGCGCTTGCAGGACATCCAGGGGCAGGAGTTGTTCCACTACCTCGACGACGATGGCGCGCAGCACGGCCTCACCTCCGACGACGTGAACGCCTACCTGCACGAGATCACCGGCGAGGACATCACCGCCAAGGATTTCCGCACCTGGGCCGCGACCAACCTGGCGGCACTGGCGCTGGCGCAGTTCGAGACATTCGATTCCCACGCCAAGGCGAAGAAGAACGTGCTGCGCGCGGTCGAGCATGTCGCCAAGACCCTGGGCAACACCCCCAGCATCTGCCGCAAATGCTACATCCATCCGGCCATCTTCGAGGGCTATCTAGACGGTACGCTGCTGGAGGGGATCAAGGCCCGCGCCGACGCGGTGCTGGACGGCAGCACACCGGGCCTTACCGCCGAGGAGGTTGCCGTGACCGCGTTCCTGAACCAGCGCCTGCCTCTGGTCGCGTGACTCGGTCGCCTGACTGGGTCGCGTGACTGCGAACGCGCCAGCCTGCAACCGCCGGCCCTCTGCGGTGTTTGCCGAGCATCCCGCGGAGGACCGGCACCCATGGCACGAACGCAACTGAAGGCGTTGCAACGGCAGACCATCGTCATTACCGGCGCCACCTCCGGCATCGGGCTGGCGACGGTGCGGATGGCGTCGCGGCAGGGTGCCACGGTGTTCCTGATCGCCCGCAACGAGCCGGCCCTGAAGCAGCTTCGCGACGAACTCCGCGCCGGCGGCGGGCGTGCCGACTACGCCGTGGCGGATGTGGCCGACCGGGCGCAGGTCGACGCCGCTGCCGCCCATGCGATTTCGGCGTTCGGCGGCTTCGACGCCTGGGTCAACGACGCCGGGGCGTTCATCTACGGCCGTCTGGACGAGGTGGCGCTGGAGGATCAGCGCCGGCTGTTCGACGTGGTGTACTGGGGGCTGGTGCATGGCACACTGGCCGCCGCCGAGCACCTGAAATCGGGCGGCGGCGCCATCGTCAACGTCGGCAGCGTGCTGGGCGAAATCGCCATTCCGTTCCAAGGCGCGTACTGCGCGGCCAAGTTCGCGGTCAAGGGCTTCACCGAGGCGTTCCGGCGTGAGGTCGATGCCGCGCGCCAGCCGGTCTCCGTCTCGCTCATCAAGCCAGCCGCCATCGACACGCCGTTCATGGAGCATGCCCGCAACCGGCTCGGCTCGCCCGGCACGCGCAACCCGCCGCCGGCCTACCATCCGGACCTGGTGGCCCGCGCCATCCTCCATGCCTGCGCGCATCCGGTGCGCGACCTCGTGGTTGGCGGTATGGGCGGTGGCGCGCTGGTGGTGGCCAACCGCCTGGCGCCGCGCACGATGGACTGGATCGCCGCACGCGTCGGCCGCTTTGCCCAGACCACGAACGACCCCGGCGTGCCAGCCCGCCGCGATGCGCTCTACGAGCCGCGCGAGGACTTGGCCGAGCGCAGCAGCCTGCACCCGCTCACCCGCAAGACCAGCCTGACGCTGGAGGCGCAACTGCACCCGCTGGCCACGCTCGCCACCCTGGCCAGCGTCGGCGCGATCCTGCTGGCGGCCCGTCCCCGCCGTAACGCCGCAACCAATGGTGGCACCCGATGAAGGCACTCTGCTGGCACGGCAAGGGCGACATCCGCTGCGACACCGTGCCCGATCCGAAGATCGAGCATCCGCGCGACGCCATCATCAAGGTCACCTCCTGCGCCATCTGCGGCTCCGACCTGCACATTTTCGACGGAGTCATGCCCGGCATGCACTCGGGCGACATCCTGGGCCACGAGACCATGGGCGAGGTGGTCGAGGTCGGCGCGGAGGTCCACAACCTGAAGGTCGGCGACCGCGTGGTGGTGCCGTTCACCATTTCCTGCGGCGAGTGCTTCTTCTGCAAGAAGGGCCTGTTCTCCGGTTGCGAGCGCAGCAACCCGAACCACAAGCTGGCCGAGAAGCTGTGGGGCCACTCGCCGGCCGGGCTGTTTGGCTACACGCACCTGCTCGGCGGCTACTCCGGCGGGCAGGCCGAGTACCTGCGCGTGCCATACGCCGATGTTGGTCCGATCAAGGTGCCCGCGCATCTGACCGACGATCAGGTGCTGTTCCTGTCCGACATCTTCCCGACCGGCTACATGGCCGCCGATTTCTGCGAGATCAAGGGTGGCGAGACCATCGCCGTGTGGGGCTGCGGCCCGGTCGGCCAGTTCGCCATCCGCTCCGCATTTATGATGGGAGCCGCGCGGGTGATCGCCATCGACACGGTGCCGGAGCGGCTGGCGCTGGCACGCCTGGCCGGGGCGGAGACGCTCGATTTCGAGCAGGACAGCATCTACGACCGGTTGCGCGACATGACCGAGGGGCGCGGTCCCGACGCCTGCATTGATGCCGTGGGCACCGAGGCGCATGTCGGCGGCAGCATCGATTCCGTGCTGGACCGGGTGAAGCAGGCGGCGTTCCTGGGCACTGACCGGCCGCATGTGCTGCGTCAGGCCATCAACAACTGCCGCAATGGCGGCATCGTCTCCATCGTCGGCGTCTATGGCGGCCTGCTCGACAAGGTGCCGATGGGATCGGCGATCAACCGTGGCCTGACCTTCCGCATGTCGCAGACGCCGGTGCAGAAATACCTGAAGCCGCTGCTGGAGCGGATCGAAAAAGGCGAGATCGACCCGACCGTGGTCATCACCCATCGCGGCGGCCTGGAGGACGGTCCCGACCTCTACAAGGTGTTCCGCGACAAGCAGGACGGCTGCATCAAGGTGGTGTTGAAGCCATGAGCCAAACACTGATGAGTTACGTGCCCACCAACGACATTCAGGCGGCCAAGGCGCTCGGCTGGTTCAGCATCGGCCTAGGCATGTTCGAGCTGGCCGCCGCGCGGGCCATCAGCCACCGCCTTGGCCTGCGTCAGAGCGGGTTGGTGCGGGCGTTCGGCGTGCGCGAGCTGGCTGCCGGTATGGGTATCCTCGGCAAGCCGGATGCTCCGGCCGCATTGTGGGCGCGCGTCGGCGGCGACGCGCTCGACCTGCTGGTGCTGGCCCCCGCGCTGTCGCGGCGCAACCCGCAGCGGCAGGCGGCGGTGGCGGCGACGTTGCTGGTAGCCGGCGTGACCGTGGCCGACGTCCTGTGTGCCGTGGCACTCGACAACCGCTCGAACCGGGCGCTGCGCACCGCCCAGCGAACGCGCTTGCCCAAGGCCGCCTGACCGCCCACCATCCCACGGATGGACGACACCCAGGACTGGCCCGGTTTTCTCAAGGCGCTCGCCTCCCCCGACCAGCCGCGCGCGGTGTTCGCGGCGGCGGAGGCGGTCACGGCGGCGCGGATTGGCGTCCGCCTCTTCACCGCGACGGTGGTGGAGAACGCCGCCGGCGACGTGCGCCGCATCTACTCCAACCACCCGTTCGCCTATCCGGTGTCCGGCCGCAAGCCCGGCTCGCCCGGCGCGTGGGCCGATCATGTCATGGTCGCCCGGCGGCATTTCGTCGCCAACTCCATCGAGGCGATCGCCGAGGTGTTCCCCGACCACGAGCAGATCGCAGCCCTCGGCTGCGGCTCGGTGCTGAACATCCCGGTCGTGGTGGCCGACGCGGTGCTCGGCACCATCAACCTGCTCGACGTGCCCGGCCACTACACGCCGGCGCGGGTGGAGGCGGCGCTGGCGTTGCGCGGCATGTACGCGCTCGCCGTGCTGGCCGCGTTCGCGACCGAGGCGCATCCGATCCTCGCCGTGTGAGGATGCCGCTTGGCGTGCCACAAACACTGGTGCCTAATGCGGCAAACGGGTTTGGGGGCTTTGGGATGACACGAGCACTGTCTGTCGCGGCGTTGCTGGCTGCCCTGGCGGCGGCCTCGCCCGCACTGGCCGAGACGCCGAAGGATACGGTGGTGATGGCCAAGAACATCGACGACCTGATCTCGCTCGACCCGGCCGAGGCGTACGAGTTCAGCGGCATCGAGGTCGATACCAACGTCTATGACCGGCTGATCCGCTATGAGGCCGAGGATCTGACCAAGATGGTCGGCGGCGTCGCCGAAAGCTGGATCGTCAGCGCCGACGGCCACACCATCACGCTGAAGCTGCGCCCTGGCCAGAGCTTCCAGTCCGGCGCGCCGGTCACCGCCGCCGATGCCGCATTCTCGTTGCAGCGTGTGGTGATCCTCGACAAATCGCCCGGATTCCTGCTCAGCCAGCTTGGCTGGACCAAGGACAACGTGGCCGGCATGGTGCGCGCACTCGACGCCAGCACCCTGCAACTGACCGTGCCCGAGAAGTTCGCGCCGAGCCTGGTGCTGAGCCTGCTCAGCTCCATCGTCGGCTCGGTGATCGAGCAAAAGGTGGCAATGGCGCACGAGGCCGCCGGCGACATGGGCAATGGCTGGCTGAAAGCCCACTCCGCCGGCTCGGGCGCGTTCCGGCTGCTGTCGTGGAAGCCGAACGAGAGCGTCACCATGGAGGCGAACCCGAACTACCGGCTCGGGGCACCTGGCATCCACCGCGTCGTCATCCGTCATGTGCCGGAGCCGTCGTCGCAGCGGCTGCTGCTGGAGAAGGGCGACGTGGACATCGCCCGCGACCTCACGCCTGACCAGATCACCGCACTCGCCGGCGACCCCGCCATCACCACGCAGGCGCTGCCGTCGACCGACATCTGGTATCTGGCGATGAACCAGTCCGAGGAGCACCTGAAGAACCCGAAGGTGCGCGAGGCGCTGAAATACCTGATCGACTACAAGGGCATGGCCGACAGCTTCCTCAAGGGCCGCATGTCGCCGCATGAGAC
>JAYTQW010000533.1:0-9046 GCA_043746535.1 Rhodospirillales bacterium | reverse complement strand
CATGGGATCGCTGACGGCGGTATTCTGGTGAAGAAGCCTGAGGTTGAGCTGGTTCGGCCACCATGTCGAGTTCGACATTTCCAGGACGACCGCGTTCTTATCGAGTCCGCCGCCCACCACCGGGCATTTGCCTGCGCTCTGGCCGCTGTCTCCGTCCATCTCTCTCTCTCCAATCTTGGCTGCGTCGATTAAGGTCGGCCCGTGTGCAGGGACCGTAGGCTTGGAACACGATCCGGTCTTTCGCCGCCCGGACGGGCGGGAGCCGGACGAGTGGCTCGGACACCGCCAGTGGGCCTGCCCTGGCTCCCGGCATCCGATACGCAGAGCCTCATATTGAGGCAATGGATCGAACCACCGCTCCCCAGGATCGCTTCTTTTGGCACCGTAGCGATACCCGGCCGATAAAAGAAGACCCCGGACTCGAGCGGACGCGATAGATAGCGCCTATGATGACAGACCGACTGGCCGATCCATCGATTGCGAATATGAACTTCCGAGACCTTCGATACTTGCTGGCCCTGGCCGAGCATGAGCATTTCGGCCACGCCGCCAAAGCCTGCGGCATCAGCCAGCCGACGCTGTCGGTGCAGGTGCGCAAGCTCGAGGAGCTGCTCGGCATCGAGCTGTTCGAGCGTGCCAGCAAGGCGGTGACGCCGACAGCCGCCTGCAAGCGGCTGATCGGCCATGCCCGCGCCGCGGTGGCGGAGGCGGAAGCCATGCTCGTGGCGGCGCGCGACATGCGCGACCCGCTGGCTGGGCGCTTTCGGCTCGGCATCATCCCAACGCTGGCGCCCTACCTGTTGCCGCTGATCTTCGCGCCGCTGCGTGAGGCGCTGCCCGCGCTGGAGGTGGAGCCGTGGGAAGACCAGACCACGGCGCTGCTCGAGCGGCTGCGCGCGCATGATCTGGATGCCGTCCTGCTGGGGACCCAGGTGGATGGCACGGACCTCGCCAGCCTACCGCTTTTCGTCGAACCCTTTCTCGCGGCGCTGCCGCCCGACCATCCGCTCGCAGGGAGCGCGGTGGTGGCGGAGGCGGACCTGGCGCGCGACATCCTGGTGCTGGCGGACGGGCATTGCCTGCGCGACCAGACGCTGGCGGCCTGCGGCAACAGCGGGGCGCTGGGCGGCGCATTGCGCGCGTCCAGCCTCTCGACGCTGCTCAACATGGTGGCCGCCGGTTACGGCACGACCTTGATACCGGGGCTGGCGGCGGGGGCGGCGCAGGATGCGGGGATCGTCCTGCGGCCGCTGGCGACGCAGGCGGGGCGGACGGTGCGCATCGCCTGGCGCGCGCGCTTCCCGCGTCGCGCGGCGGTGGAGGCGGTCGGCCAGGTCATCGCCACACGCCTGCGCGGCTTCGCGGAGGCGGGGAACGCCTAGGCATCACACGGTTCGGCAGTGCCGGACAAAAGGCGCGAGTTCCCGAAGCTCAGCCGCCGTCCGTCGGGCCGCGATGGATCAGCGCCTGCATCCCGCTCTCGTAGCGGTCCGTCACCCGGTCGAAGATCGCCAGCAGCGTCTCGCTGAACGCGGCGATCAGCCGCCGCCCATCCCGGCTGCCGGCCAGGCCGAGCGCCCCCTGGAGCGAAGTCCAGGCCGTGGCGGCCGCGTCCAGGTCGGCCTTGATCGCCGCGTTGGAGAGCGGCAGGGCTTCGAGCCAAGCCAATCCCTGGCCAAAGGCCGCCACCGTCGCGTCGGCGGGGATGCCGAGCAGCGCCTCCTTGGCGACCCGCTGCGACAACATCCGCTGTCGGCCGGCGACGTTGATCACCTGTAGCCCCGGCAGCGGCCTGGCGAGTTCGAGGTTGTTGGTGAGCTGCTCGGCACGCAGCAGCAGGTCGGCGGCCAGCCCGTCCATGGCGCCGAGGCGGTCGCTTGCCGGCGTTTGCGCGAGTGCCGTGGTCAGCGCCTGCCATGGCCTGGCCACGGCCGCGATCAGGTCGCCGAACGTGGCCTCCGACAACGACCGCGACAGGATGGCGAGGTTGCCGCGACCGAGCGCGATCGAGGCCGCGACCGCTTCCGCCGTGCCTGCGGCGTCGCCGTCCGCGCACTCCAGCGCATAGAGTTTCACCAGCCGCTGCGACAGCATCCGGAAGGCGCCGGCGCGGTTCACCGCCTCGCCATACAGCGCCGCGTCGATCACCTGACGCGAGACCTGGCCGATCCGCTGCTTGCTGTCCATCGCGGCGGTGCGGAGCGCCCGGTACGCCTCCTCCTCGCGCAACTGGCGGGTGCCCATCAGGATGCCCTTGGCGCGGTCCACCAGGGTTCGCTCGGTGAACCGGCGGCCGGCGTCGCCCAGTTCCGCACGCAACGCCCGCTCGGCGGCGTGCCGTGCGAGGGCGACGTGGATCACCGGCCGCAGCCGCTCGGGGCCGTAGCCGTTCACGACATAGGCGCTCACCCCGGCGTCGATCGCGCGGGCGATGTTTCCGGCGTCCGGGTCGGACGTGAACACCACCACCGGGGTCGGGCGCGCCGCCATCAGGCTGCTGAGGCTTGCAAAGAGCCCATCGGAGGGCGCGGCGTCGTAGCAGATGACCATATCCGAGGCAGTGGTCGCCGCGCGCTGCACCAAATTCAAGCAATCGGCACTACCAGTGACGGTGATGCCGGCGGCTTCGAGGTCGGCGGCCAGCGGAGGCGCGCTGCGCGAAGGCATGACGAGGATCAGGGCGGATGGCATGCTCGTATCTCAGCAACCATCATGCCGCATCGCGGGGCGGTCGGTACGGAGCGTGCCAGTCTGGCACGGATGCTGCACAGCGGCTTTCGGGCACACCGGCGTGCCCGGCTTCGACACCGCACCGAACCTGCCCACAGCGCCGTGGGTGATCTGCGCCTCATTCCGCCGTGGCGGAACAGCTACGGAGCAGATAATGGCCGCCGTTACCCGAAAAGCCACCCGGATCGACCTGTTCAGCGTGGCGACCCCCCAGATGCGGGCGTTTCACCTGACCTGGATGGCGTTCTTCGTCTGCTTCTTCGCCTGGTTCGCGGTGGCGCCGCTGATGCCGGTCATCAAGGGGGTGTTCGGCCTGTCGCGCGACCAGATCGCCAACATCGGCATCGCCTCGGTCGGGATCACCATTTTCGCCCGCCTCGCGATCGGGCCGCTATGCGACCGGTTCGGCCCGCGTAAGACCTATGTGGCGCTGCTGGCGCTCGGCGCGATCCCGGTCATGGGCATCGCGTTCGCGACCTCGTACCAGGCGTTCCTGGTGTTCCGGCTCGCCATCGGCGCGATCGGGGCAAGCTTCGTGATCACGCAGTTCCACACCTCGGTCATGTTCGCGCCGAACGTCGTCGGCACCGCCAACGCGACCGTGGGCGGCTGGGGCAACGCCGGCGGCGGCGCCACCCAGACGGTGATGCCGCTGATCGTGGCGGCGCTGGCCAGCCTGGGCGTCGAGCAGGCGTTCGGCTGGCGGCTGGCGATGGTCGTGCCGGGGCTGCTGATGCTGGTCGTGGCCGTGCTCTACTGGCGTTACACGCAGGACGCGCCGGAGGGCAACTTCTCCGATCTCCGTGCCCGTGGCATCGTGATCGCCTCCGGCAAGCCCGGCGCCTATGGGAAGGCTGGCGGCTGGGCGGCGTTCCGGCAGGCGATGGTCAACTACCGGGTCTGGCTGCTGGCGCTCGCCTATGCCGGCAGCTTCGGCCTGGAGCTGTTCATCCACGCGCAGGCCGCGATCTTCTTTCACGACCGCTACCAGCTCACGCTCACCGGGGCGGGCCTCGCGGTCGGCGCCTTCGGCGGCCTGGCGCTGTTTGCCCGCGCGCTGGGCGGCATCGGCTCGGACCGGATCGCACGGCGCTTCGGGCTCGGCGGCCGCACCGTGCTGCTGGTCACGCTGCTGGCCGGCGAGGGCGTGATGCTGCTGGTGTTTTCCGGCACCGCCATGGCGGGGCAGGCGATTGCCGCGATGATGCTGTTCGGGCTGTTCACGCATATGAGCTGCGGCGCGATCTACGCCGTGGTCCCGTTCGTCGACCGCGCCGCACTGGGCGGGGTCGCCGGGATTGTCGGCGCGGGCGGCAATGTCGGCGCGGTCGCGGCCGGGTTCCTGTTCAAATACCTGGGTTCGGTGCCGCAGACCCTCTACGTGCTCGGCTGGTGCGTGCTGGGCTGCGCGGTGGGCGCGGCCACCATCCGGTTCTCGCCGGGGCACCGGGCGGCGGAGCGCGCGCTGCTCGACGCCGCCCTGGCCGAGCGCGAGGCGATGCCGCCCGGCGGCGCGGCGCAGGCGGCCTGACGCCGATGCGCATCGTCATCGTCGGCAGCGGGCCGGCGGGATTGCGGGTGGCCGAACGGGTCGCCCCGGTCCACAGCGTGACGCTGTTCGGCGAGGAGCCGGACGTGCCCTACAACCGGGTCGCCTTGTCGCAATGGCTGACCGGCGATGTGGCCGAGGCGGACATCGCCACACCCTGCACCCGGCACGCGGTGCATCGCAGGGCGGAGCGGGTGGTCGAGATCGACCGCCCGCGCCGCCGCGTGGTCACCGCGTCGGGCCGGGTTGCGGGCTACGACCGGCTGGTGCTGGCCACCGGGGCGGACGCGGTGCGCCTGCCGCTGCCGGGCGCGGACCTGCCGCATGTCGTGCTCTACCGGACCCGCGCCGACGTGGCGCGGATGCTGGCGGCGGCGGCGGCGGGCGGGACGGCGGTGGTGATCGGCGGCGGGCTGCTTGGGCTGGAGGCCGCGGCCGGCCTGGCGCGCCGTGGCATGGCGGTCACGGTGCTGCACGCGGTCGGCCGGGTGATGGACCGGCAACTCGACCATGCCGGCGCGGCGCTGCTGGAACAGCGGCTGCGCGAACAGTCGGTCGCCGTGGTGACCGACGCGAGGACGGTGGAGATCGACGCGGACGGCGTGCGGCTGTCGGATGGGCGTTTCCTGCCGGCGTCGCTGGTGGTGATGGCGGTCGGCATCCGGCCGCGCACCGAGCTCGCGCGCGCCGCCGGGCTGGAGGTGGGGCGCGGCATCGTGGTCGACGCCCGCATGGTCGCGTCCGATCCGGCGATCCTGGCGGTAGGCGAATGCGCCGAGCATGACGGGCAATGCGTCGGCCTCGTGCTGCCGGCGCTGGCCCAGGCCGACACGGCGGCGAGCACGCTGTTGCTGAGCGGCCGGCGCTACCGCCACGTGGCCGACGCGGCGGCGCTCAAGGTCGCAGGCGCGCCGGTGTGGTCGGGCGGGACGCTCGACGCCGCCGGCGACGCGGCATCCGAAAGCATCGTGATCGAGGACGGCGATGCGACCTATCGCCGGCTGCTGATCCGCGATGGCCGGCTGGTGGGGGCGGTGATGGTCGGCGATGTAGCCGACGCCGTCTGGTATCACCGCCTGATCGCGGAGGCGGTCGATATCGGGCCGCTGCGCGCCGCGCTCCCGTTCGGGGAGGCGTACGCGGCATGAACGACGGGTTCGAGACGACCCAACAGGAATACCTGAAAGGCTTCTTCGCCGGGATCGAGGCGCGGCGGGGCGCGGCGGGGCTGACGCTGGCCCCCGAAGGCGTCGCGGCCGCCAGTCCGGCCGATCCCGCCGACCCGATGCGCGCCGCCCAGGACCGGGTGCTGGCATCCGGCGGCAGGCTCACGCCCGAGGAGGACGCCAAGCGCGCGCGCCACCCGCTCGACCGGCTCGATGAGATGGCCGCCCGCGCCGCCGGGGGCGTGCCGCCGCGCGGTGCCGACGTGTTCCTGGCCAAGTACCACGGCCTGTTCTACGTGGCCCCGGCGCAGGCAAGCTTCATGTGCCGCTTGCGGCTGCCCGGCGGCATCGTCTCGGCGGCGCAGTTCCGTGGCGTGGCGGCGATCGCCGACGACCTCGCCGCCGGCCATGCCGACATCACCACGCGCGCCAACCTGCAACTGCGCGAGATCCCGCCCGGCAATGCCGTGGAGGTGCTGAACCGCCTGGCGGAACTCGGCCTGACCGCGCGCGGAGCCGGGGCCGACAACGTCCGCAACGTGACCGGCAGCCCCACCGCCGGCATCGACCCCGCCGAGCTGATCGACACCCGCGCCGACGCGCGGGCCATCCACTGGCACATCATGAACACCAGGGCGCTGTACGGGCTGCCCCGGAAGTTCAACATCGCGTTCGACGGCGGCGGCCGCGTGCCGGTGCTGGAGGAGACCAACGACATCGCGTTCACCGCTGTCCGCGTGGCGGGCGAGGTCGCCTATCGGCTGGCGCTCGGCGGCATCACCGGCCACCGCGACCTGGCGCGGGCTACCGACGTGGTGGTGCGCCCGGGCGAGACGACCGCGCTGTGCGACGCGATCCTGCGCGTGTTCATCGCCGAGGGCGACCGCACCGACCGCAAGCGCGCGCGCCTCAAATACGTGCTCGACCGGCTCGGCCTGCCCGCGTTCCTGGGGCGCGTCGAGGCCGAGCTGGGATCGGCGCTGACCCGCGTCGAGGCCGCCGCGATCGCGCCGCGCGCCGCGCTGGACCGGATGGGCCATATCGGCGTCCACCCGCAGCGCCAGCCCGGCCTGTCCTACCTCGGCGTCGCGGTACCCGCCGCGCGCATGGGTTCGGACCAGATGCGGGGCCTCGCCGATATCAGCGAGCGGTTCGGCTCCGGCGTCATCCGGCTCACCGTCTGGCAGAACCTGCTGGTCAGCGACGTGGCCGACCCGGACGGCGCGCGGGCGGCGCTCGCCGCACTCGGGCTCGCCACCGAGGCGTCGCATGTGCGCGCGGGCCTCGTCTCCTGCACCGGGTCGGCCGGCTGCAAGTTCGCCCTCGCCGCGACCAAGGCGCACGGGGTGGCGCTGGCCGGTCATCTCGACGCGCGGATGACCGCGCCCGCCCCGGTCAACATCCATCTCACCGGCTGCCCGAACTCCTGCGCGCAGCACTTCATCGCCGATATCGGGCTGCTCGGCGCCCGCGTCGAACGCGGCGAGGAAACGGTCGACGGCTACGACCTGCACGTGGGCGGCGGCACCGGCACCCACGCCGCCATCGGCCGGCTGCTGTGGCCGGGCGTGGCCGCCGACGAGATGCCGCCGATGATCGAGGCGCTGCTGCGCGCCTGGAGCGACGAGCGCGCGGGCGATGAAAGCTTCAAGGACTGGACCGCCCGGCACGACGACGCGGCGCTGGCGGCCCGGCTGCAACCGGGACGGCCGGCGGCGAGGCTGGGCGCATGAACGCGATCTCGACGATGGCCGAGGCGCCGCCCACGCCGCTGATCCCGGAATCGGCGCCGTTCAGCGCCACCCAGCGGGCGTGGCTGAACGGCTTCCTGGCCGGCCTCTACGGCGGCGGCACGGCTCAGGCGGCCACGGCGGCCCCGGCGCCCGAGGATTTCCCCTGGCACGATCCCGGCCTCGGCATGGACGAGCGGCTGGCGCTGGCGGACGGCCGTCCGCTGCCACGCCGGCTGATGGCGGCGATGGCGCAGCTCGATTGCGGGCAGTGCGGCTACCTGTGCCAAAGCTACGCCGAAGCCCTGGCCGACGGGCGCGAAGGCTCGGCCAGCCTGTGCGTCCCCGGCGCCAAGCCGACCATGCGGGCGTTGAAGGCGCTGCTCGCCGATCAGGCGGCGCCCAAGGCGGCCATTGCCGCGCCGGCGGTCGAGGCCCACGCCACCACCTCCGTCCGCGTGTTGTCGGCGGAGCGGCTGACCCGCCCGGAATCGGCCAAGGACGTGCGCCATGTCGTCATCGACCTGACTGGCACCGGCCTGACCTACCAGCCGGGCGACAGCCTCTCGCTGGCCTGCCCGAACGATCCCATCCTGGTGAAGGCGTGCATGGCCGCCCTCGGCACCGGGGACGCCACGATACTTCAGGCGCTGAGCCGCACCCACGACATCGCGCGGCCGCACGACCGGGTGACGGACCTGCTCGCGATGGCCGCGACCGACCCCGCCGAGGCCGCCGCGTTGCGGGCGCTCTCGGACGGCGTGGATGGGGCGGAGCCGGCGGACGCCGACCTGCTCGACCTGCTGGCCGCGTTCCCGTCCGCCCGTCCGCCGGTGGCAGCACTGGTCGCGGCGTTGCCGAGCCTGAAGCCACGGCTCTACTCGATTGCCTCGGCACAAGCGGCGGTCGGCGAACAGGTCCATCTCTGCGTCGCCACCGTCCGTCCGGCCCGCCGTGGCCGCATCCGCGCCGGCGTCGCCAGCACGCATCTGGCCGACCGCGCGGTGGACGCGGAGCCGGTCGCCGCCGTCGTGCATGCCGGCACCTTCCGCCTGCCGGACGACCCCGCGACGCCGGTGGTCATGGTCGGGCCGGGCACCGGCATCGCCCCGTTCCGTGCCTTCTTGCAACAGCGGGAGGCCACCGGCGCCGCCGGGCGGACCTGGCTGTTCTTCGGCGACCAGCACGAGGCGTCGGACTTCCTGTACCGCGGCGAACTGGAACGCTGGCGGCGGCACGGCGTGCTGACCCGGCTCGACCTCGCCTTCAGCCGCGACCAGCCGCGCAAGATCTACGTGCAGGACCGCATGGCCGAGCACGCCGCCGAACTCTGGGCCTGGCTGCGCGACGGCGCGCATTTCTATGTCTGCGGCGACGCCAGCCGGATGGCGCGCGACGTTGACGCGGCGCTGCGGCGGATCGCCTGCGCGCAGGGACACATGGACGAGGCGCAGGCGCGCGACTGGATCGCGGCCCTGGCGCGGCAAGGACGCTATCTTCGTGACATATACTGAGACACCTGCGGGTACTGAGACACCTGTGGGGCCGGTGCGGACCACCTGCCCGTATTGCGGCGTGGGATGCGGCGTGCTGGCCACGCCCACCGCATCGGACGGCGATCCCGCGCACCCGGCCAACCGTGGCCGGCTGTGCGGCAAGGGGATGGCGCTGCACGAGACGCTCGGCCACGAGACGCGGCTGCTGCATCCGCGCGTGGACGGCGCGCAAGCGGGCTGGGACGCGGCGCTGGACCGCGTGGCCGGCGCGTTCCGCTCCACCATCGCGCGGCACGGCCCGGACAGCGTGGCGCTGTACGTCTCCGGGCAGTTGCTGACCGAGGACTACTACGCCGCCAACAAGCTGGCGAAGGG
>JAYTQW010000532.1:0-1523 GCA_043746535.1 Rhodospirillales bacterium | reverse complement strand
CCGGCCAGCAACTCTGGAACGCGCGCCCGGTTCAAGTGTTCGCTTGCGGAACAGATTGAGCCAGGAGCGCCCATGCCGCCACCGATGCCACAGCCTGCGAGCGCCGGGACGCCCGCCGGGCTGTCCGCGTTGTCGGTGCTGAACGGCACCGCGATCGTGGTCGCGGCGCTGTATTTCGGCCAGGAACTGCTGGTGCCGCTGGTGCTGGCCGGCCTGCTGGCGTTCGTGCTGGCGCCGCTGGCGGCACTGCTGCGGCGGGCCTGGCTGCCGCGCGCGGCGGCGGTGCTGCTGGCGGTGCTGCTGGCGTTCGGCGTGATCGGGGCGCTCGGCACCGTGGTCGGCCGCCAGGCGGGCCAGCTCGCCGGCCAATGGCCGCAGTACCAGGCCGTCGTCACCGCCAAATGGGCGCGCCTGTCGTCCAACGCGCTGTTCCGTCAGCTCGCCGGCGATCCGGCCGTCCCGAACAAGGCCGCGCCGAACGCCGCCACCGTGGCTGGCGACAAGCCTGTAGCCGCGCCAGGGGCCACGACGGGCGCCACGACGGGGGCCAGCACGGGCGCAACGACGGGGGCCAGCACGGGCGTCGCCGGATTGGGTCTCGACAGCGCCTCCACGCTGGCGCTGGCGCGGCGTTTCGCGCAGCCTTTGCTCAGCCCGCTGGCGACCGCCGGCGTGGTGCTGGTGTTCACCCTGTTCATCCTGCTCTACGACGAGGACCTGCGCGACCGCTTCGTGCGCCTGGTCGGGCGCCGCGACCTGCACCGCACCATCCTGGCGATGAACGATGCCGGGCGCAGGCTGTCGCGCTACTTCCTGTTTCAATTGTTGCTGAACGCCTGCTTCGGCCTGTTCGTCGGCGTCGGGCTGTCGGTGATCGGGCTGCCCGGCGCGATCCTGTGGGGCATCCTGGCGGCGCTGATGCGCTTCGTGCCGTTCATCGGCACCTTCATCGCCCTGGCGGCACCGCTCGCCCTGGCCGTCGCCGTCACGCCCGGATGGTCGCTGGCGCTGCTGACCCTCGTGCTGTTCGTCGCCGGCGAGCTGGTGATGAGCCAGGCCATCGAGCCGCTGATCTATGGCCACAGCACCGGCCTGTCGCCGCTGGCGATCATCATTGCCACCGCGTTCTGGGCGCTGCTGTGGGGTCCGGTCGGCCTGCTGCTGGCGACGCCGCTCACCGTCTGCCTGGTGGTGATTGGCCGTCACGTCGAGCCGCTGGCGTTCTTCGACGTCATTTTCGGCGACCGGCCGCCGCTGCTGCCGGCCGAGACGTTCTACCAGCGCGCGCTGGAGGGCAAGGCCGCCGTCCTGCTCGGCGATGCCCGCCGCTACCTGCGCGACGGCGCGCTGGTGGAGTTCTACGACCATGTGGCGCTGCCCGGCCTGGCGTTGGCGCAGGCCGACCGCGCCCGCGACGCGCTCGCGTTCGAGCGGCTGGAGGCGGTTCACGATCAGGTCGAGGCGCTGCTCGCGGCGCTGCCCGCCCGGCTCCAGGACCATGCCGGCGAAACCGCCGTGGCCCC
>JAYTQW010000531.1:0-4373 GCA_043746535.1 Rhodospirillales bacterium | reverse complement strand
GGCCATTTCACGGTCGCGATCGCACTTGGCTGGCTCGGCGACGACTGGGCGTCCGAACAGACGACGGGCCTGACGGAGACTTTCGGCAAGCTCGGTATCAAGGTGGTGGCGCAGACCAACGCCAACTGGGACGATGCCAAGCAGATTTCGGATGTCGACGCCATTGCGGTGCTGAAGCCGAGCCTGCTGGTGTCGATCCCGCTCAATGGCCAGACCACTGCCGCCGCCTATAAGAAGATTGCCGATGCCGGCACCAAGGTCGTGTTTATCGACCAAGCCGTGGACGGCATGAATCCGGGCAAGGATTACGCCTCCATCATCTCTTCCGACAACCTGGTGCTCGGCATGTATGTCGCGGACCTGCTGGCTCGCGCCGTGGGCGGCCACGGCGATGTCGGAGCGATGTATTTTGCCAACGATTTCTATGTCACCAACCTCCGCTACGAAGGCTTCGTGGCTCGCCTGATGGCCAAATATCCCGACATGAGGCTGGTCGTGGCGGCCGGACACGATGACCCCAACAAGGGCATGGAAGTAGCGCAGGCCGTGCTGGCCCGCTATCCGGGCATCAAGGGCCTCTACGGCTCCTGGAGCATCCCGGCCATGGGAGCGGCCACGGCGGCCGAGGTGGCCGGCAAGACCCCGGCCAACTTCAAGATCGTATGCGAGAACTTCGATCAGATCGTCGCCGCCAACATGGCGAAAGGCGGCTTCATCGCCGGCATCTCGTCGCAGCGTCCCTATGCGCAGGGCGTCGCGGAGGCCACAGTGGGCGCACTCGCCTTGATCGGTGAGAAGACGCCGCCCTACGTGGTGGTGCCGCCGCTCGCCGTCGACCGCTCCAGTCTCGCGGCCGCCTATCAGACGATCTACCGGACGGACCTGCCGGCCGCCATGGTGGCTGACCTGAAGAAATAGGCCAGTGCGGGGGGGGGGGGGCGACTTGCATGGTGAACGCCAACATCCTTGAGATGCGTGGAATCGAGAAGGGCTTCAGCGGAGTCCCGGTGCTGAAGAAGGCTGCCTTCTCGTTACGCCAGGGAGAGGTCCACGCCCTGATGGGTGGCAACGGCGCCGGCAAGTCGACCCTGATGAAAATCCTCACCGGCGTCTATCGAAGGGACGCCGGCACCGTGTCGATCGCGGGGCAACCGGTCGAGTTTGCCGGGCTGGCCGACGCCGAGCGGGCCGGCGTCGCCATGATTTTCCAGGAGTTCAGCCTGGTCCCGACGCTGACCGTGGCGCAGAACATCTTCCTGTCGCGCGAGCCGCGCGTCGGGCGGGCCTTCATCGACGACGCCGAGGCGGTGCGCCGGGCACGCGCCGTGTTGCAGGAGCTCGGCGAGGACATCGACCCGCGCACGCCGGTAGAGCGGCTGAGCGTCGGGCTCTGCCAGATGGTCGAGATCGCCAAGGCGCTGTCCAAGAACGCCCGCCTGCTCGTCATGGACGAGCCGACCGCGTCGCTGTCGGAGAGCGAGACCCAGGCGCTGTTCAGGCTGATCGCGAGGCTCAAGGCGACTGGCATCTCGATCGTCTACATCTCGCATCGCATGGCGGAGATTTTCGCAGTCTGCGACCGCGTCACCGTGATGCGCGACGGTGAGACCGTGCTCACCGACGACTGCGGCAACCTGTCGATGGACCAACTCGTCGAGGCGATGCTGGGCGACGTGACCGGGGCTTCGCTGCGCTGGCACGCACGCGAACACGCGCTTGGCGACAAGCCGGTGCTGGAGGTGGACGATCTGACGCTGGACGGCCATTTCGAAGGAGTCAGCTTCTCGCTTCGCCCTGGCGAGATCGTCGGCCTTGCCGGGCTGATGGGTTCGGGCCGCACTGAGATCGTGGAGACCATCTTCGGCCTGCGCCGTCCAACCGCCGGCCGGGTCCATGTCGGCGGAAGGCCGATCCGCACCAACCGCGACGCGATCGCGGCCGGCATCGGCCTCGTGCCCGAAAACCGGCGCACCCAAGGCCTCGTGCTCGATCATTCGCTGCGCGACAACATCATGCTGCCCAACCTGCGCCGTTTTACCCGCGCCTTCGTCCTGGACGATGCCGCCGGCGCCGCGACCGCGCGGGACTTCATCGGCCGGTTGAAGATAAGGACCACCGGTCCCGGCAAGGCCGCCCGCCTGCTGTCGGGCGGCAACCAGCAGAAGATCGTGCTGGCGAAATGGCTTATCCGCCAGCCCAAGCTCCTGATCCTCGACGAGCCGACCAGCGGCGTCGACATCGGCGCAAAATCCGACATCCTGGATATCGTCAAGAAGCTCGCCGCCGGCGGCGCCGCGGTCCTGCTGATCTCGTCGGAGTTTGAGGAGCTGCTGGCCATCAGCGACCGCCTGCTGGTGATCCGGGACGGCCGGTTGGTGAAACAGCTTGAGCGGCGCGACATAAATTCCGAGGAGGTCTTGCACCATGCCGTCCAAGGTTGACACTGGCACGCCCCGCCCGGCGCTGGCGCTGCCGCGCCTGTCGCTGCAACTCAACGACTACGTCGTCTATATCTGCTTCGCTGCCGTGCTGGTCTTCTTCGGGCTGACGATTGGCGACAAAGGCTTCCTCACAGTCGCCAACCTGTTCAACATCACGCGGACCACGTCCATGATCGCGGTGATGGGGGTCGCCATGACCTTCGTGATCTCCGCTGGCGAGCTTGATCTGTCGGTAGGCTCCACGGCGGCGCTCGCCGCACTGGTGGCGGCTTTAACAATCCAGGCCGGTTACGGGGTTGCCGGAGGGATCGCCGCGGCCGTGCTGTCCGGCCTCGCCGTCGGCGCTGTGAACGGGTTCTTCGTCACGGTGGTGAACATCCCGTCGTTCTTGGTGACATTGGGCATGCTGCAGTTCGTGCGCGGCCTGGACATGCGCGTGACCTACACCAAACCTGTCGCCATTGCGAACGAGACCTTTAACGGCATCTTCGGCTTCGGCAGCGTGGCGGGCCTACCCTCGCTGTTGCTGTGGTCGCTGCTCGCCGCAGCGGTCGGTCACGTCGTGCTCAAATACACGCCGTTCGGCCGCAGCGTGCTGGCGACTGGCGGCAACCGGCTCGCGGCCCGTTATTCGGGCATCAACACCGGCCGCGTTAAATTCCAGTGCTTCCTCATCAGCGGCGCGGCTGCGGCGCTCGCCGGCATGCTGTATTCGGGGATGATGCAGACCGCGCGCTATTCCTTTGGCACCGGTGGCGAACTCGCCACCATCGCGGCTGTCATCCTGGGCGGGACGAGCCTCTTCGGCGGCAAGGGCACAATCATCGGCACTTTCGTCGGCGCGCTGCTGATCGGCACGATCAACAACGGGCTGATCATCATGGGGCTCGACGTCAGCGAGCAGAACATGGTGGCGGGCGCCATCATCATCCTGGCGGTGGCCTTTGGCCGCAAACGGGCGGACTGAAGAGGGCGGGCCTCCAGTGGATTGTGACCGCTCTTCGATCGACTGCGTCACCTTGGACCGCTCGTCTGGCCGGTCACGGCAATTCCCGGGAGCGGCGGCCGAGGAGGGCAGGCCAGCAGCCAAAACCGCTTGACCAGCAATGGGCCGTGAAGCAGTGCCCAGCACAAGCTGGCACAGCGTGACCACCACCGCGAACCGGGTGGAGAACCAAAGCGCCTGCCAGAACCGCGACTGCGCGAGCACGGCCGCGAAATTGCCAAGTCCAACGAAGGCCGGGCTGCGCAGCGTTCCTTGTGGGTCGAGAAACTGTTAAGCCCGAGCCAGTGGATGTGGGTGAACCGTCCCGACACTCGCCTCCTTCACCGTCCGGTTCATGCGTTCGACCTGGCCGTTGGTCCATGGATGACGCGGTTCGGTAAGGCGGTGATCGATGTAGTTCTGGGCACAGGCGTATTCGCAGGTGCGCGCCCAAAGCTGCTCGCCATGATCTATGGCGCGGCGGGCCTCGGCTGCTGCGGAGCAGGCGTCGCCGGGTGAGGTAGAGTGCGTACCGTTGTCGGCCAGGACGGTGTGGATTGTGTAGGCCATCTACCCGGATCGGCTACTGCGTCGGTTAACACTTGCATAACCTGATAAAATCCTTGGCATCCCGTACGAGATTCGAACTCGTGTTACCGCCGTGAAAGGGCGGTGTCCTGGGCCTCTAGACGAACGGGACAGCGGAGCCGGTGGTAATTGACCGGAGCGCGCGGGTCAAGTTGGCCGGCGCCGGGTGGGTCCGGCGTCAGGTGGGCAATGTCAGGTGGATAACATCAGGCCGGGGCGGCGTCGGTGACCACGAAGTTGACGCTCACCCGCTCGTTCCAGGTCTCCGCCCGCAGATGCCCGGCGAGATGCAGGGAAGCGCCGCCGCGCGCCAGCAACGCCTCCGCCAGCGCGCCGTCGCGGGCGCGGAAGTGGATCGC
>JAYTQW010000530.1:0-2325 GCA_043746535.1 Rhodospirillales bacterium | reverse complement strand
GGCGATCGCGGCGGCGGTCGAGGCGGGCATGATGGGCATCAACCACCACGGCCTCGCCCTGCCGGAAACGCCGTTCGGGGGCATCCGCGACAGCGGCTATGGCAGCGAGGGCGGCACCGAGGCAATAGAGTCGTATCTGGTGACCAAGTTCGTCAGCCAAGCCAGTCTTTAACCCAGCCCACCTGTAGCCTCAGTCCACTCGCCGGCCACCCTGCCACACCGCCCGCACCCGAAGGTCGGCGTCGAGCGCCACGAAATCGGCCCGCGCGCCGGCGGCGATGCGGCCCACATCGTCGAGCCGGATGGCGTCGGCCGGCGTGCGCGTCGCCATGCGCAGCGCGTCCGCCAGCGGCAGGCCGCAGCGCTGGACGGCGTTGCGCACCGCATCGGCCATGCAGATATGCGCGCCGGCCAGGCGGCCGCTGACATCGGTGAGGCGGTCGCCGGCCAGGTCCATGCGTTGGCCGTTGAAGATGAAGTGGTCCAGGTCGCTGCCGATGGTCGGCATCGAGTCGGATACCAGGAACAGCCGCTCCGGCCCCATCGCGCGCCACGCCAGCCACACGCTGGCCGGGTGGACATGGTGGCCGTCGACGATGATTCCGGCGGCGGCGCGGGCGTCGGTCATGGTGGCGCCGACCAGGCCGGGTTCGCGCGAACCGAGTTGCGACATGGCGTTGTACAGATGGGTGGCCCCGGTCACGCCGGCGGCGTAGCCGGCCAACGCTTGGTCTAGCGTGGCGTCGCTGTGCCCGGCGAACACGGTCACGCCCGCCTCGACCAAGGTTTGCAGCAGCGCGGTTGCGACCATCTCCGGCGCCAGCGTCAGCAGGCGGACGCCGTGCCGTGGCTCCGCGAGCATGGCTGCGTCGGCCTCGGTCATGGCGGTGATGTTGCCCGGTGGATGGATGCCGGGGCGGGCAGGGGAGATGAACGGCCCCTCGACATGCACCCCGCGCACGCCGGGGATTTCGGCGGCGACCGCAGCTTTGGTGACGGCCAGGGCGGTCGCGATATGGTCGCGCGTGGCGCTGATGAGCGTCGGCAGGATCGAGGTGGTGCCGAGCCTTGCATGGGCCTCGGCGATCAGTCGAGCACCGGCGGCGCTGGTCTCCCGGTTGAACAGCACTGTACCGCCGCCATTGACCTGTAGGTCGACGAACCCCGGCACCAGGATGAGCGGCGAGCCGACGTGCAATGCCTGCGCCGTGCCGGAATCGTTCGGCATGAAGCTGGCCACACGGCCCTCCGCGTCCAGCTCGATCAGCGCGTTGTTGTGGAACTGCGACCCGTCGAACACGCAGTCGGCGCGCAAGGCGGTCATGGCCGCAACGCCAGCAGGGCGGTGCGCAGGTGGCCGTCATGTTCCGCCAGGAGACTGGATGCGGCCTGCGCGCCCAAACCCTGCGTGACCAGCACGGCGGCTTTGACATCGCCCTGGGTTATTTGCAACGCCTGCGCCGCCGCCTCTGGCGAGCAAAGCGTGATGTCGCCGACAATCCTCACCGCCCGCGCGCGCAACTTCGCATTGCTGGAGCGCATATTGACCATGTGACCGTCATGCACGCGCCCGAGCCGGACCATGAGCAATGTCGAGAACAGGTTGAGCGCCGCCTTCTGTGCCGTCCCGGCCTTCAACCTGGTTGAGCCGGCGATCACCTCCGGCCCGGTCTCCAGCAATATCGGCAGTTCCGCCGTATGCAGCAGGCGCGACTTAGCAACGTTCGCAAAGCCGATGGTGAGCGCCCCGGCAATGCGTGCGGCGGTGATCGCGGCGCAGGTGTATGGGGTGCGGCCGCTGGCGGCGATGCCGAGCACCACATCATGGGCGGTGACGGCGTGCCCGCTGATGGCCTGCTCAGCGGCTCGCTCGTCGTCCTCGGCGCCCTCGATCCCGGTGGTGAGCGCCTCCGTGCCGCCGGCCAGCAACAGCACCAGCCGTTCGGACGGCCAGTTGAAGGTGGGCGCCAACTCGGCGCCATCTTGCACCGCGATGCGCCCGGACGTGCCGGCGCCAATGTAGAACAGCCGGCCGTTGCGCCGCAGCCGCGCGTGGGCGGCGGATACCGAGTCGCTCAATGCGGGCAGCGCGGACCGCACGGCGGCGATGCCGGCTCCCTGCGACTCCCAGAGCGCGTCCAGGATGGCGGCATCGGGCCACGCATCCAGGTCGCGCGTGCGCGGGTCGCGGCCCTCGACGCCGACTGGTGGCGTTGTCATCACGTGTTTCGTTCCCCAAACGTCAGCAATAGGCAAGAAATCTTTTGCATCCGAGCAAACTCGCTGTTACGTGGCGGGTCTTTCCGGTCGTCGTGATAGCGTACT
>JAYTQW010000529.1:0-4288 GCA_043746535.1 Rhodospirillales bacterium | reverse complement strand
CGCAACATCCCGACCAGCGGCAGCTTCTACGCCCTGTTCGCCGTGGACGGCATGGCCGACACGATGAACTTCTGCAAGCGCGCGGTGCGCGAGGAACGCATCGGCATGGCGCCGGGCACCTCGTTCGGGCGCGGCGCGGAACGGCTGGTGCGGCTGTGCTATGCCAAGAAGCCGGAGATGCTGGTCGAGGCGATGGACCGGCTGGAGCGGTTCGTGGCGGCCTACCGGGAGTAGGCGGCGGCGCCGGTCCGCGACTCTGGCCAGCCTTCGCCTACTCCGCCGCCTGCGCCTGGAACCCGCCGGACTGACGGTGCCACAGCCGTGCGTAGGCGCCGCCCGCCGCCAGCAGGGCCGCATGGGTGCCCTGTTCGACGATGCGGCCCTGGTCGAGCACCACGAGGCGGTCCATGCGCGCGATGGTCGACAGCCGGTGGGCGATGGCGATCACCGTGCGGCCGTGCATCAGGTTCTCCAACTGGTCCTGGATCGCCGCCTCCACCTCGGAGTCCAGCGCCGAGGTCGCCTCGTCCAATACCAGGATCGGCGCGTCCTTCAGGATCACGCGGGCGATGGCGACGCGCTGGCGCTGGCCGCCGGACAGCTTCACGCCGCGCTCGCCGACATGGGCGTCGAAGCCGGTGCGGCCGTCCCAGTCCTCCAGCCGCATGATGAAGTCGTACGCCTCGGCCCGGCGCGCGGCGGCGATCACCGCCTCCTCGCTGGCGCGCGGACGGCCATAGCGGATGTTGTCGCGGATCGAGCGGTGCAAGAGCGAGGTGTCCTGCGTCACCATCGCGATCTGCCCGCGCAGGCTCTCCTGGGTGACGCCGGCGATGTCCTGCCCGTCGATCAGGATGCGCCCGCCCTCCAGGGGATAGAAGCCGAGCAGCAGGTTCACCAGCGTCGACTTGCCCGCCCCCGACTGGCCGATCAGCCCGATGCGCTCGCCCGGCGCCACGCGCAGGTTGAGGTCGTGCAGCACGCCGCGCACGGTGCCGTAGCCGAACTCGACATGCTCGCAGACGATGCCGCCCCGGCCTACCTGCAACGGCCGCGCGTCGGCGCGGTCCGGCACCTGGCGTCGCACCGCGATGGAGCGCATCCCGTCCTGCACCATGCCGACGTTCTCGAAGATGCCGGTGATGTTCTGCGCCACCCAGCCAGCCATCTGCGTGATCTGCCACGACAGCGGCAGCGCCGTCGCCACCGCGCCGACCGCGATCGCGTGGCCGCTCCACAGCCAGATCGCCACGGCGGCGGTGGACGCGACCAGGCTGGCGTTCATCATCATCAGCGTCAGCGTGAAGCCGGTGGTAAGGCGCAACTGGTTGCGGAAGGCGCTTGTGTGCTCGTCCACCGCCTCCCGCACGAAGGCGTCCTCGTCGCGTGCGGCGGCGAACAGCTTGACGGTCAGGATGTTGGTGTAGCTGTCGACCACCCGCCCGGTCAGGTTGGATCGCATCAGCGACACGATCTGCGAACGGTCGCGCAGGCGCGGCACGAAGAAGCGCAGCAGGCAGGCATAGGCGCAGAACCATACCGCCATCGGCACCGCCAACCGCGGGTCGATGCGCGCCAGCAGCACCACGGCGCTGGTGCCATAGACCACGATGTACCAGACCGCGTTGATCGAGGCGACGATGCTCTCGCGCAACGCCGGTCCCGCCTGCATGACGCGGTTGGCGACGCGGCCGGCGAAGTCGTTCTGGAAGAAGCTCCAGCTCTGCCGCACCACCTGCCAATGCGCCTGCCAGCGCACCAGGTTGGTGAGGCCGGGGGCGACCGCCTGGTTGGTGATGAGGCTCTGCATCAGGATCGCCGAGGGCCGCGCCAGCAGCAGCACCGCGGCCATCCCGGCCAGCGACCAGCCGGCCTGGCGCAGCAGTTGCTCGGGCGCCACGGTGGAGGTCAACGAGACGATGCGGCCGATGAACACCGGGATCATCGAGTCGAGGAACGCCACCGAGAACCCGGTGACGAACAGTCCCGCCAGCAGCCACCGTGCCTGGCGCGCGTAATGCCAGTAGAAACGGAGCAGCGCCCGTGGCGACCCGAGCGCCGGCGGTGCCGCGTCCGGCGGCGCGGCCGTCGGACGCAGCAGTCTCTCGAACAAGCTGAACATGCGACCCGCTTGGCGGCCAGGCGCGTCCGCGTCAACCCCGGACGACGCGGGTCCATTCCCCAACGTTGCGGATCGCGACAGGCCCTAGAACGTCACATGCGTCTTGAAGCCGAACACCGCCGCGTCATGGATGTTGGACTGCGCGTTCGGGCGCACGACGTACTGGAAGTCCGGCTCGAAGTTCACGCCACGGAAGACGTGGATGTCATAGTTCAGCTCGATCGCCATCTCGTTCTTCTGGACGCCGGTGGCATTGCTGGCGAGCGGCAGGCCGAACCGCTGTTGCAGCTCCTCGACCCGGGTGGTGTTGCGCGAGACCGTCTGATGCGTGAACAGCAGGCCGATGGTGTCCTGCGGGCGTGCCTTCCAGAAGCCCTTGTCCAGCAGGCCGACGAACACCTCGTCGCCGTACTGCGCGATGTCGGGGTCGCTATGGGTGTAGCCGGCCAGCCCGATGACGCCGGCATCGTCGCCGCTGCCGTTGCGCACCAGCATCTGGTCGGCCAGCGCCCAGAACTGCGTGCTGGCCCCGCGCCGCTTCGCCGGCAGCCCGCTCACGATTTGCGCGTTGCCGTTCAGGTCGCGGTACAAGTCGTTGTAATGCGTGGTGTCCACGGCGGCGCCGAGCTTGTAGTGCCCCGGCATCGCGTCGGGACCGAGCTTCGGCTCCCATGCCACCTCAAGCGGGATTTCAGCGCCGTGGACCCGTGAGGTATCGAACGCCCAGCCGGAGCGGTAGGCCGGGTAGCTGTAGAGCGCCTGGTTCACCTGGTACAGGCCGAACTGGATGTAATACTCCGGTTGCGGCGCAAACCGCACCCGCCCGCCCAGCACGGCGTCGGGGTAGGAGCTGAAGCCGATGCTGCCGCCCGGCAGGTCTTTCGGATTGCCGCACAGGCCGTTGTTCATGTAGTTGCAATACAGCGGCGACGCGGCGAAGTCGTTCGCCACCGGCATCCAGCCGAACGCGAGGTCGACCTTGTCGCCGAGCAGCTTCTGCTCGCCGTACATATACACCAGATGCGCCGCGACATCGCCGCCGGCGCCGTAGATCTCCTGCACCGGTTGCAGGTTGTCGCCGAACAACTGGCTGTCGTTGGCGCCGGAACGGTTGACCACCACAGTGTGGGTCGAGAACCCGGTCAGCCCGGCCAGCTTCTGCCAGTCGATGTCGAGTTCCACACCGATCTGGTTGGCCGAGGTGGCGCCCCGCTTGACGCCGCCGCTGACGTTGCCGGCGAACTCGGCGGTGGCGTCAGGGATGAGGTCGATGCCAAGGTTGCCGAGGCTGGTGCGGACGCCGCCCCAGTCGCCGAACAGGTGCTCGACCTGCGAGGTCCCCGGAGCGGCGGGATTGCTGAGGCTCTGCGAGGGGCCGACGCTGACGCCGTTGTTGACGTTCTGCGCCAGTGCCGGGCCGCTCCAGGCGGCGGCGGTGGCGGCGATGATGGCCGCCGCGCGGTTGCGATACGAGTTCATGGAGCCTCCGATTGGACCGCGTGCGCCAATTGGTCACGCGCAAGCCAAGGAACGCCCTGCGGCCAAACCCGTTCGCGCAGCGTCCCCGCAACTATCCGCTAACGCACCCGGTGTTTCCTGTCCGACACGGCATGGATGGCCAGACCGGCCGCGAGCGCGTCGAACACCACGCGGCAGCGCCTGCTGGCGCGCAGGTCCTCATGCATCACCACCCACACCTCCAACGCGACCGAGAACGCCTGCGGCAGCACCCGTACCAGCGCCGGCGAGCGGGCAGCCAGCGCCGCCTGGCAGACGCCGATGCCGAACCCCGCGCGGATCGCCGCCAGGTGGGCCAGATGGCAATCGGTGCGCAGGGCGAAGCGCTCGCGGCTGAAGGCGATCGGCACGCCATCCGGGCCGGGCAGCGTCACCGGCTCGCGGTCGAAGCCCATCAGGCTGTGCTCGGCCAGCGCCGCCAGCGTCGCGGGCGTGCCGCACCGCTCAAGATAGCCGCCATGCGCGAACAGGCCGAGTTCGACCACCCCGATCCGCCGTGCCAGCAACGCCTCCTGCCGCGGGGCCACCATGCGCACCGCGATGTCCGCCTCATGGCGCAACAGGTCGTCGTTGCGGTTCGACACCACCAGTTCCAGCATCAGTTCCGGATAGGCCCGCCGCAATCCGGCCAGGATCGGCGGCAGCACC
>JAYTQW010000528.1:0-5821 GCA_043746535.1 Rhodospirillales bacterium | reverse complement strand
CGTCGGCGTGTCAGCCACCACCCGGCCAGCCCGACCGCGTTGATCGCCAGCATCGCCAGCCCCGCCGCCATGAACAGCGCCGCCCAGATCTGCAAGGTCTGCCCGTAATACGATCCCGCCAGCAGCCGCGCGCCCAGCCCCGCCTGCGCCCCGGTCGGCAACTCGGCGACGATGGCGCCGACCAGCGCCAGCCCGGCGGCGATCTTCAGGCTGGGAAACAGGAAGCTCATCGACGCCGGCCAGCGCAGCACGGTGAAGGTCTGGCGACGGCTGGCGGCGTAGGTGCGCATCAGGTCGCGCTGCATCGGGTCGGGCGAGCGCAGGCCGGTGACCATGCCGGTGGTGATCGGGAAGAAGCTCAGCCAGCCGGCGATCAGCGCCTTCGGCAGCAGCCCGGTCAGCCCGACATTGCCCAGCACCACCACCACCATCGGCGCTATTGCCAGCACCGGCACGGTCTGGCTGGCGACGATCCACGGCATCAGCGAGCGGTCGAGCGTCCGCACCTGCACGATCCCCACCGCCAGCGCCACGCCGAGCGCCACCGCGAGGGCGAACCCCAGCAAAGCGGCACCCGCCGTGACGCCGGCGTGGAACACCAGGCTGTGCGGCGAGGTGATGGGGTAGCCGAAGATGCTGTCGGCGAGTTCGCCCACAATCTGATGCGGCGCGGGAAGCAGTGGGCGGTCGAGCGCGAAGGTGGCGCGCAGGATGTCGGACCGCGTGGCGCCGTCATCGGCGAGGTTCTGCGCGGCATCGTAGTTCATCCAGGGGACGGCGGCGTACCACGCGCCGAGGACGATCAGCAGCACGGTCAGCAGCGGCAGCCAGCGCGGCAGTCTCATGGGCGGGATGGCTCCGTTGTGCGCCGGTAATGGGATCAGCTTAGCGCCATCCGCCGTGGTTCGCACGATGGCCCGCTCGCGGCGAGAAGCTACCCTTTTATATGCCACTGGCTTACCGAGATTCGTAATATGCGGAAAATCCGTGAAAGTGCCATCTGTGGACACTCAGATCGTTGCCGACTTCACCGCCAGCGCCCTCAAGCAATCCGGTCCGATCCTCGACGCCGCCACGCAGGGCGTGGTCCGCATCAGGCGCCGGGGTGAGGCTTTCCTGCTGTTGCGGGAGTCGCAGTTCGACCGCATCCTCGCCGAAGCGGCCGATCCCCGTCCAAAAAATCTTGCCGAGTTGCTGGTGGACTACGATCCAGCAAGTGTCAGCGCCCGTCTGTCACATTGGATGTCGGACGCACCCGCCGGCAAGGAGGCGCTGTGACGTGGCGAAGCGTGGCGACAACCTCAGGCGCAACGGCTACGTCCCGCTCCTCGGCGACGTCGTCCACCTCAACTGGTCGCCAACATTGGGTCACGAAATGGATGGGCCACATTATGGCCTTGTCGTCTCAGCCGATCTGTTCAACCACGGCACCGGCTTTGCCGTCGTGGTGCCGATCACCTCGAAAGCCGGCAAGGTAAGCGGCTTCGAACTGCCCATCCAGGCTGGCCGGGTGAACGGAGTCGCGGTGCTGTCCGGGTTACGTTCATTCGACTACCAGACGCGGCACATGCAGTTTGAAGCGAAGGCGGACACCGCCGGCGCAGCGGAGGCGAACAGGCGAATTCGGATGATCTTTCCATGACCGCCTGACCGTCGCCGCTAATCATAGCTGTGCCCCGCCCGCAACGCCTCTCGCACCCGGTGCGCCACCGCCAGGAACCCCGGTGTCTCGCGCACGTCCAGGTCGCGCGCTCCCGGAAGGTCCACGTCGATCACCTCGACGATCCGCCCAGGGCGCGGCGACATCACCACGATGCGCGACGACAGGAACACCGCCTCGGGAATCGAGTGGGTGACGAACACCACCGTCATGCCGCCCGCCCGCCACAGGCCGTGCAGATGCAGGTTCAGCCCGTCGCGGGTGATCTCGTCCAGCGCCCCGAACGGCTCGTCCATCAGCAGCAGCGCCGGCTCGAAACTCAGCGCGCGGGCGATCGACGCGCGTTGCTGCATTCCGCCCGATAGCTGCCAGGGGAACCGGCGGCGGAACTCCGACAGGCCGACCAGCCCCAGGTAGCGCGCCGCGCGCGCCGCCTGCTCGGCCTTTGGCATGCCCATGATCTCCAGCGGCAGGCACACGTTGCGCTCGATGGTGCGCCACGGGTACAGCGCCGGCGCCTGGAACACGTAGCCATAGGCGCGGGCGCGGCGGGCCTCGTCGGGGGTCATGCCGTTGACGCGCAGGCGGCCCTCGGTGGGCTGCTCCAGGTCGGCGATGGCGCGCAGCAGCGTGGTCTTGCCGCAGCCGGACGGGCCGATCAGCGAGACGAACGCTCCGCGCGGCACCTGCAACATGATGTCGGACAGCGCCACCGTCGCCTGCCCGCCAGCGCGGAACACGAGGTCGACATGCTCGGCCTCGACCGCGAACTCATTCACCCAAGGTGGCACCCAACGCAGCCGTCCGCGATCGCTCGGCCAGCGTCTGGTCCATGTCCAGCACCGCGCGCAGCAGCACGTTCGCCCCCGCCGCCACGTCCGCCCGCTCGGCGCTCTCCAGCTCGTTGTGGCTGAGGCCGCCGGCGCAGGGCACGAAGATCATCGTGGTCGGCGCCACCCGCGCCACATAGGCGCTGTCATGCCCGGCGCCCGACACGATCTCCCGCGACGGATGGCCGCCCGCCGCCGCCGCCCGGCGCACCGCGTCCACGCAAGCAGCGTCGAAATGCACGGCGGGCGAGTTCCATACCTGCGTCATGTCGCAGGCGACGCCGCCGGCATCCGCAATCACGGTGATGGCGGCGCGGATCTCCTCCTGCATCGCCGCCACCACCGCGTCGTCGGGATGGCGCAGGTCGATGGTGAAGAACACGGCGCCCGGAATGACGTTGCGGCTGTTGGGGCGGCTCTCGATCAGCCCCACCGTGCCGACCGCGTCCGGCGCGTGCGCCATCGCCGCGTCATGCACGGCGGCGACCATGCGTGCGGCCGCCAGCAGCGCGTCGCGGCGCATCCGCATCGGCGTGGAGCCGGCGTGGCTGTCGGAGCCGGTGACATTCACCTCGTACCAGCGCATCCCCTGCACGCCGGTGACGATGCCGATGGTGCGGCCCTCGGCCTCCAGGATCGGCCCCTGCTCGATATGCAGCTCGAAATGCGCGCCCAGCGGATGCGCGCCGCACGGCTCGCGGCCGCGATAGCCGATGCGGTCGAGTTCGTCGCCGAAGCTGGCACCCTCGCGGTCGGTGCGGGTGTCGGCGTAATGGCGGTCGAACACGCCCGCGAACACGCCGGAGGCCAGCATCGCCGGCGCGAACCGGCTGCCCTCCTCGTTGGTCCAGTTGACGACCTCGATCGCCGCCTCGGTTTCGATGCCGAGGTCGTTCAGTGTCCGCAGCACCTCCAGCCCGGCCAGCACGCCGATCACGCCGTCATACTTGCCGCCGGTCGGCTGCGTGTCGAGATGGCTGCCGATGGCAACCGGCGGCAGGCTGGCGTCGCGCCCCGGCCTGCGCGCGAAGATGTTGCCGAGGTCGTCGATGGTGACGCGGCAGCCGGCGCTGGCGGCGGCGGCGCAGAACCAGTCGCGCACCTCGCGGTCCAGGTCGGTCAGCGCCAGCCGCCTGATGCCACCCTTCGCCGTGGCGCCGATCCGCGCCGTCTCCATGATGCTGTCCCACAGCCGGTCCGGATTGATCGCGGCGTTGCTGGCCGCGCTCATTCGGCGGCAACCCGCAGCGGGTTGTTGGGGTGCTGCTGCCATGTCATCGGCGCGGAGGTCGCGGGCTGCGGCTCCATGGTGATGCAGTCCGTGACCGGGCAGACATGCGCGCAAAGGTTGCAGCCGACGCATTCGGCGTCGATCACCTCGTAGCGCCGCGCCCCGTCCACCCGCTGCGCCGCAATCGCTTGGTGCGAGGTGTCCTCGCAGGCGATGAAGCAAAGCCCGCATTTGATGCACAGGTCCTGGTCGATCCGCGCCAGCGTCCTGAACGCGAGGTTGAGGTCGCCCCAATGCACGTAGTTGGGAATGGCCAGGCCCTGGAAATCGCGGATGGCCTGGTAGCCCTTGCCGTCCATCCAGTTCGACAACCCGTCGATCATGTCGTCGACGATGCGGAAGCCGTGGTGCATCGCCGCCGTGCAGACCTGCACCGTGCCGGACCCGAGTGCGATGAACTCCGCCGCGTCGCGCCATGTGGAGACGCCGCCGATGCCGGAGATCGGCATCCCGCGCGTGGCCGGGTCGCGGGCGATGTCGCCCACCATGCGCAGCGCGATCGGCTTCACCGCCGGGCCGCAATAGCCGCCATGCGTGCCCTTCCCGTCCACCGTCGGCTCCGGCGCCATGCGGTCGAGGTCGACGGCGGTGATCGACTGGATGGTGTTGATCAGCGACACCGCATCCGCGCCGCCGCGCCGCGCGGCCATCGCCGGCAACAGCACGTTGGTGATGTTGGGCGTGAGCTTCACGATCACCGGCAGCCGCGAGTGCTGCTTGCACCAGCGCGTCACCATCTCGACATACTCCGGCACCTGTCCGACGGCGGCGCCCATGTTGCGCTCGCTCATGCCGTGCGGGCAGCCGAAGTTCAGCTCGATGCCGTCGCAGCCGGTGTCCTCCACCTGCGGCAGGATCGCCCGCCAGCTTGCCTCGTCGCACGGCACCATCAGGCTGACCACCATCGCGCGGTCCGGCCAGTCGCGCTTGATCTGGCGGATTTCGGCCAGATTGATCGCCAGCGGGCGGTCGGTGATGAGTTCGATGTTGTTGAAGCCCACGACACGCTGGCCGTTGTGGCTGGTGGCGCCGTAGCGGCTGCTGACGTTGACCACCGGCGGGTCCTCGCCCAGCGTCTTCCACACCACGCCGCCCCAGCCGGCCTCGAACGCCCGGTTCACGTTGAACGCCTTGTCGGTCGGGGGCGCCGAGGCCAGCCAGAACGGGTTGGGCGAACGGATGCCGGCGAAGTCGGTGCGAAGGTCTGCCATGTTCCCTACCCCATCAGCCGGCGGTGGATCGCCTCGGCCGCCAGCTTGCCGTCCTGCACGGCAGTCACCGTAAGGTCCGCGCCGGCCGTGCAGTCGCCGCCGGCATAGACGCCGGCGCGCGAGGTCTGCCGCTCGGCATCGACCAGGATGCGCCCGCCCTCGACCGCCACGCCGGATGCCGGCTCGGGCAGGAATACCTGCCCGACCGCCTTCAGCACCATGTCGGCGGCCAGCGTCAGCGTCTCGCCGGTGGCGTCCGCGCCGGTGCGCACGAACGTCACCGCGCTGACATGGCCCTCGACGCTGACGAAGCTCTCGGGTGCGAGCCAGTGGCGGATGCGTACGCCGTTGGTCTGCGCCCACTCCTGCTCGGCCACGGTGGCGCTCATGCTCTCCGGGCCGCGCCGGTACGCCAGCGTCACGTCCTCCGCCCCCAGCCTGCGTGCCTGCGTGGCGGCGTCGATGGCGGTGTTGCCGCCGCCGATCACCACCACGCGCCGTCCGACCCGCAGCATGGTGCGGTCCGCCATCTGGCGCAGTTCGGCGATCCAGTCGACCGCGTTGCGGACGCCGTGCAGGCCCTCGCCGTCCAGGCCGAGCACGCGCACGCCGGCCTGGCCCAGCCCCAGGAACACCGCGTCGAACTCGTATGCCAGCCCGGCAAGGTCGAAGTCACGGCCAAGCCTGCGGTTGTACTCGATGGCGATGCCGCCGACCGAGAGGATGAACGTCACCTCGCGCTGGGCGAAATCGTCGGCGACCTTGTAGGCGGCGATGCCGAACTCGTTCAGCCCGCCCGGCTTGGCGCGCGCCTCCAGGATGGTGACGG
>JAYTQW010000527.1:0-23948 GCA_043746535.1 Rhodospirillales bacterium | reverse complement strand
CTGATCGGCTTTCCGCGCCAGCTCGGCACCCATCCCGGCGGCTTCGTGCTGACGCGCGACCGGCTCGACGACCTGGTGCCGATCGAGCCCGCGACGATGGCCGACCGGCAGGTGATCGAGTGGGACAAGGACGACATCGACGCGCTGAGAATGATGAAGGTCGATGTGCTGGGGCTCGGCATGCTCGGCTGCATGCGTCGCTCGTTCCAGCTGCTGCGGGAGCATCATGGGATCACGATGGACCTGGCCACCATCCCGCCCGAGGACCCGCAGACCTACGCGATGATCCGCCAGGCGGACACGCTCGGCACCTTCCAGATCGAGAGCCGGGCGCAGATGAGCATGCTGCCGCGGCTCAAGCCGACCACGTTCTACGACCTGGTGGTGCAGGTGGCGATCGTGCGGCCGGGGCCGATCCAGGGCGACATGGTGCATCCCTACCTGCGCCGGCGCGAGGGCCTGGAGCAACCGGACTACCCCAAGCCGGAGCTGCGCGCGGTCTTGGGCAAGACGCTGGGGGTGCCGCTGTTCCAGGAGCAGGCGATGCAGGTCGCCGTGCAATGCGCGGGCTTCACGCCGGGCGAGGCCGACCAGCTCCGGCGCTCGATGGCGACGTTCAAGATCACCGGCGGCGTGAGCCACTTCAAGAGCAAGCTGATCGAAGGCATGGTCGGCAAGGGCTACGAGCGAAAGTTTGCCGAACGCACCTTCAGCCAGTTGGAGGGCTTTGGGGCATACGGCTTCCCGGAGAGCCATGCGGCCAGCTTCGCGCTGATCGCCTATGCCTCGTCCTGGATGAAGTGCCACCATCCGGACGTGTTCTGCGCGGCGCTGCTGAACAGCCAGCCGATGGGCTTCTATGCGCCCGCCCAGGTGGTGCGCGACGCCCTCGAGCATGGCGTCGAGGTCCGGCCGGTCTGCGTCAACGCCAGCCGCTGGGACTGCACCCTGGAGCCACGTCGCGACCGGCGGCCGGGGCACGCCGTGCGGCTGGGCCTGCGCATGGCTAAGGGCCTGTCCAACGAGCACGGCGCGCGGCTGGTGGCCCATCGCGGCGCCATGGCTTACGCGAGCATCGAGGAGCTGTGGCGACGGGCGGACGTGCCGGCCGCCGCGCTGGAGAGGCTGGCGCAGGCCGATGCCTGTCAGGCGCTCGGGCTCGACCGGCGCCAGGCGCTCTGGCAGGTGAAGGGGTTGGCGGACCAAGTGCTGCCGCTGTTTGCCGCCGCCGATCGCTGTGGCCGCCCGCAGCCGGAGCTGGTGGAGCCGCCGGTCGCCCTGATCCCGATGAAGGAGGGCCGGGAGGTGGTGGAGGACTACCGCAGCGTCGGGCTGAGCCTGCGCCAGCACCCGGTGACGTTCCTCCGTCCAGCCCTCACGGCGCAGCGGATGGTGACCTGCGCGGCGCTTCGAACGACCCGGGACGGCCGGCGCGTGATCGTGCCCGGGATCGTGCTGGTGCGGCAGAAGCCGGGCTCGGCCAAGGGGGTGATGTTCATCACCATCGAGGATGAGACCGGGGTGGCCAACCTGATCCTGTGGCCGGACCGTTTCGAGAAGCAGCGCCGGCTGGTGTTGTCCGCCGGCATGATCGCCTGCCACGGCCGGGTGCAGCGCGAAGGCGCGGTGATCCATGTGGTGACCGACTGGCTGGAGGACCTGACCGGGTTGCTGCGCTCGGTCGGGCACCAGGAGGGGCCGTTCCCGATCGAGCACGGGCGCGGCGACGCGGTGACGCATCCGGGCGCGCGGGAGCCACGCGACGGGCCGGGCACCGGACCCGGCGGTCGTCCGGTCCGTGTCATCGACGCCCCAGGCTTGCCCATCCGCTCCGGGATCAAGGTGCCGACACGGGACTTCCGCTGAGGCACGTCGACCGTAGGGCTTGCCGAAAGCGCTGACGTATCACGTCCGTGGAAACTCTAAGAGATATAGAACTTACTGCCGGTTAGCTTGATGTTTCCAAACCCATGTCCCGGGTGCCAATTTGGCTTGTCGGCCATGATTGTTCTCCTCAGTGCCCGCGCAATTGCGGGTGGACCCCAGAGGGTTTCAGCTTGGGCGCCTGGCGACCCGGTAGATCTTGCCAGTGACCCATGCGACTGCCATGCCGGCGGCCATCAGAGCGCTGTAGAGCAGCCAGTTGGTGACCAGCTTGGCCGGGATGGTGTCGCACCCTCGGTAATCGAGTGCCGCCAACCCCCAGTAGCCAATGCCGAGCACGGTTTGGGCGCCGGTGAAGCCGTGCCACTGCTCGGTCAAGCTGACCGGCTTGGTGAAATGGCGAATTTGCATTCGATACACTCCTCAGTGCCGCGTGATTGCGGCGGACCCCGGAGGGGTTTCGCTAGTGCCGGTAACCCCAAGCTGCAAACGATGCACAGACCCGTGCCGTCGGCCGGTTTGGCAAGCGGCTTGCGGCGGATCAGGCGGCGTCGTGGCGGAAGGGCGATCATCAGAGATTGCCCGCAAGGGCCTCGGCCACCGCAGTGTCCGGGCTTTGCCCCATGTCGTGATGAGTGCCGGCGTCGCGCAGGCCCGGCGCCGGCAAGCCGGCTTCCAGCATGGCGGCATTGAACAATCGTTGGGAAGCCAAGTACCGGCGCAGCGCCCCATAGGATCACCTCCGACGTAGAATGCCGCCCCTTGAATGCACCGTCCCGCTCCCCAGCCATCATGCCCGCCCAATCAAATCGCCGGCCAGCATTCTCCCCAAGCAAGGCTCGTCGGCCGTTTGCAACAGAACCAGAGCTGCGGCCTGGGCAGACAATAAGCCCGAGGTGTAACCGTAAGCCAACAAACCATCCACTGAACGGGAAATCTTTAATCCAGTTTAGTGGCTGACCACGATGGGGAAGACGAGCACGCAATTGCAAGAAGATACACCCATAATCACCAATTGTCGGGCGCAATCTATTCGCACTGTTAATTTATTAATTAGCAACCTGAATATAATTTGAGTAATATAACTTGTTCGTGACGCTAAAGGTATGTCAATTTCTGAAAAAATTGGGGGATTTACACATGACGACTTATTCCTGGAGCAAGCCGGTCAACGGGTCTTGGACCACTGCATCCAATTGGACCCCCAATGGCGGGCCGCAGGCCGGCACGACGCCCCCATACATCTCGGGCGACGCCGCGGTGTTCGCCACTGGCAGCCGCGCGCATTACACCGTCACCACCGGCGGCGAGTCGGCGTCGCTGCGGGTGTCCGGCGATCACGTCACCTTCGACCATTTTAACAACTACAACAACGGCCCTGGTGGCAACCTGACAGTGAACGCCGGGGCCGACCTCACGGTGACCAGCACCAGCTCGCTCTTCTATAACGCCGTCGGCTCTGGCCCTGGCGGCACCATGGGGGTGGATCATGCAAGAATCACCGACTATGGAGCGCTGACCGGTGCTTTCGCCAACATCGGTGCGGGAGGCGTCCTCACGCTCTCCGGCGCGGCAGCCGTCTTGAGCACGGGGGTCGGCATGGGCATCGCCGTCGGCGGCATGATGACCATCTCCGGCGGCGCCAGCTGTCATGCGGGATCAGATGTCGAGAACATTGCCGGTGTGCTGAAAATTACCGGCCTGGGCAGTTCCGCCGGCCTGGGCAGCGCCGGTGGCACAGGCAAGGTAGAGATCTACAATCATGCCACGATCGAGAGCGGCGCCACCACCGGGAGCCTGAGTTTCATTCTCGGCAATTATGCCGGGCTGCACTTCGATGGGTCCGTCGCCGCCGGCGCCAAGATCAATTTCGTCGGCCAGCACGGCGCCATGACGCTGAACTCCGATCCTGGCCAGCCGGCGCAGGGCTATGCGATGGGCGGCGTCATCTCCGGCTTCTCGCAGACCGACGCGCTGTTGCTGGACGGCACGCCCGTCACCCAGGTGCTCTACACCGCCGGCGCTGGCGGCGCCGGCAGCCTCAAGCTGTTCAACGGCAACACCGCCGTGGGCACGCTGGCCATCGCCGGCAACTACGCCGGGCACCAGTTCGCGGTCATGCAGGTGAGCGCCACCGAGAGCAGGATCACTGAAAAGCCGATAACCCCGCTGGCGCAGCTGTCCGAGGCGTTGACCGCCGCGATCGCCGAGCTGAAGGCCGACCCCGCCCACCTGGGCAGCATCCTCGCCGGCCTGACCGGCCCCTTGCCGCCGGCGCTGGACGGCGGCGCCTGGCAGGCGGGCGCCAGTTCGGAACACCCGCTGGCGATGGCGGCCTACAGCGTCATCCACCCGAGCGGCGGCGACGCCCTGCCGCTGTCGCTGTCGCTGTCGCATGCCTAGCCGGGCTTCAGGACACGACGATCACGTGCCATGATCCGGGCTGCAACGTGGCGCTGACGTGCCCATCGCCCGCCGTGACGCCGGCCAGTTCGGTCGGCGCCACGTGTCCGGCCCGGCGCACGCGGGTGTTGACCGCCTTCATGGTGTCGTGGCGCAGCTGCACCGCCACCGCCACCCCACCGTGTTGACGGCGAACCCGCGCAACTCGACATCGAGTTCCATGCTCTCGCTCAGATGCCGGTTGAGCGCGAAGACGGCGATGCGGCCGGTGGCCTCGTCCTCGGTGATGGTGGTGAGCAGGTGCCAGGCACAACGCCAGCACGATCATGAGTTGAAAGCCGATCATGTAATGCCGAATACTTTTATAGTATAGAACGAAAGTTACATCATATATGTTCATTGTTACATTGAACTTTGATAATTTATTGCCATATCTACTTGGCAGGCAATATCCTGTCCTGTCCCCTCGGGGATTGCCATTCATTTCAGTGACAGCAATTCTGGCATCATGCCGCCTGCCGCAGCACTCTCGGGTGCGGCGACGAGGGTGCGCAGGACCGCGTCAGCGGAGACCACCACAGATGACCAACACGCCATTCGACGCGCGCGGGCCAGACGCCCAAGCGCCCGACCAGATCGGCCGCGAGTGCGACCTGCTCTTCGCCGTCGACGACGTCACGGCGGTCCTGGCGACCATCCGCAAGGACCGGCAGGCCACCGCGGTGATCGCCGAGCTGCCGGCCGAGCCGACGGCGGCGACACTGCATGCCGCAGCCGTCACCATCGCCGAGGTGGCCCGGCTGCGGCGCCAGCTGAGCCTGCTGGAGGCCGCGGGCCAGACGCTCGCCACGGCTGCCTTGGCCATGCTGAAGGGCTAAGCTAAGCCTGCCTGGAGAGCCCCTGCTCAACGCGAGCAGGGGCTTTTCTTGTTGGCGCATCGGCGCCAGGCGGCCGGCGCGGGGCCATGAGCCGGCGGCGGGCACGGCAACGTGAAGGTCCTCGGCGGCCGGCTGCCGGTACCAGGGATCGACCAGGCCGCCATTGCTGTGCAGGCCGGTCTCTCACAGGCGGGAGGCGGACCATGACACGCAAGCCAGGCGACACTGGCCGGCCGCCTCCAAGCACCCGGACGAGAAAGACCGGGCCGGTCGTCATCCCCGACGTGCTCCCCAAGCCGCTGCAGCGGTATGCTGCCGCAGGAGGAGCCAGCCTGCTCGGCGTCCCTCCGGCCGAGGTGACAGCGGAGCATCTGCGCAAGGTGGTGGAGGTGATCGGGCCCCTCACGCCGGGTCTGCTTCTCACCCTGTACCGCAACACCGGGAACCCGCTCTGGCTCTGGTACAGCCTTGCCGGCCTGAAGACGCCCGGGCAGATACCGCCCAAGACATTCACTTACCTGGTGGACGCGGCCAACAAGATTGTCGCCGGAATTGCCGGGCAGGCAGCCTCACTTGAGAACGTGCAAATCACCCCGGGCAAGGAGCTGGAGGAGGGGATTACAAACCGGTCAAGGAGCGACCTCACCCCTCCCGATATCCTCGAAATCCTCGCCCTGGCCCGTCCTGGGGTGAATCTCTTCCGGTCAGCGGCTGGAAACCTTCGGGACATCGGTTATGCCGTCGCCTTGGCAAACCTTGTTCGAGAGACCGGCGCGAGCGTCGACGATGCCTGCGCCACCATCGCCCGGGCGGTCGGGCGGGTCTCTGCCGAAGCCGGCCCGGCCGTTGCTTCAATCAAGCACATGGTGGCCAGCGGCAAAGAGCTCCTGAGAGACCGCGACAAGACGCGCCGCTGAGATTTACGTACGAGTTAACAACCACCGAGGAGGTTGTTGGCTCGCGGCCACATACCCAACAGCGGACATCTGCGGCCTCAACGCGAGGAGGCCGGAGATGACCGACACCGACCCATTGGAGCAGCCGTGGCCGGCCCGGGATGATGTCCTGGGCAACCAGGAGTCTGCTCAAGACCCGGCGTCGGCCGCCGCCGGCGCCGATGCCGCCGCGACCCTGGGCGTGCGCCTGCTGGTCATCGGCGAGGTGGCCGAGCTGCTGCGCTGCAGCGAGCGCACCATCCGGCGCTGGGTGCGCGGTGGCCGCCTGCCGGTGGTGCGGATCGGCGGGGCGGTGCGCTTTCGCGCCGACGACGTCGCCGCCCTGCTGCGCAGCGGCCTGCACGGACCCAAGGCGTGATGGCCGCTCAGCCGGCGGCCTCGTCCACCGGGTATCCGTTGCACATTACGTTGTGGCGCAATCCAATGAAAACCATGAACAGTTTGGACGCTCGTGAGTACAGTCGGCTCCAGTTTGCTTGTAACTGGAGTATAAAGCCCTCACGAATGTCCGCCGTTGTCCGCATATGACCAATCATACCATAGGAGTGCTATCGATGTTCGATTCCGCTACCGGCTTCGACCAGCTTGACACCACCACCATCGCCGATGCGCTCGCCGCCGTGGCGGGCTGGCACGACCTGACCGAACGGCAACGGGCGCCGATGATCACCGCATTGCGGCTCGCAGCCAGGCTGTCCAACCTGCCGCCGGGCGCGGTGCCGCTTTCGCCGGCGGCGCTGCGCCGCTGCGTGCTCACCCGCTCGCCGGCGGCCCTGGGCATCCGGCTTGGAACCTTGAGGAACATGCGCTCGGGCCTGCGCGCCGTATGCCGGCGCCTGGGAGTGATCGACGCCACCAAGGGCGCGACCTCGGCAGCCTGGCAGGCGCTGCTGGGCGGCATCGACGGCAAGCAACGCTACGCCTTTGTGGCGTTCGCCCGCTTCGCCACGGCGCACGCCATCGCACCAGAGCAGGTGAACGACGCCGTGCTGGCGGCGTTCGAGGCCTACCTGACCGAGCGCACCCTGGAGCCGCTGCCGCGCAAGCTGACGGGCAGGGTGCTCGGCGCCTGGAACCGCGCCGCACGCCAGTGCCCGGGCTGGCCGGCAACCCAGCTGAAGAACCGGCGTGCCGGCGTGCCGACCTTGCCGCTGCAGGCGTTTCCAAAGTCGTTTCAGCGCGAACTGGCGGCGTTTGGCCGGCGCATGCATACCGATGACCTGCTGGACCCATTCGCCGTCCAGGACCTGGACTGCGAGGACCCGGACTGCGAGCTGGAACAGCCGCGCCGGGTGGTTCGCCCGATCACCGCCGCCCTGCGCATGAGCCACATCCGCTGGGCGGCCAGCGACCTGGTGGCGACCGGCGTGCCGGCCGGGAGCATCACCTCGCTGGCTTGCCTGGTCACGCCCGTCAGCCGGGTGCAGGCGGTGTTGCGCGCGTGCCACGAGCAAGCCGGCAACAAGGCCACGGCGCGCGGCCAGCACATCGCCGAAGCCCTGCTGATGCTGGCCAGGCATCACGCGCGGCTGCCGGCGCAAGACCTGCAGCGCATCCGCCAATGGCTCAAGCACGTGACGGTCCCGTATCACGGGCTGACAGCCAAGAACAACGCCATGCTGCAGGGCGCCTTCGAGCCGCGCGCCGCCGCCGCCCTGCTTGCGCTACCGGACGTGCTGATGGCGCGGGCGCGGACCCGCCTGCGGGAAGACCCCGTGGCTGCCGCGAGCATGGCCCTGCGCGCGCTCGCGGTGGCCTTCCTGACCGTGCTGCCGCTGCGGCTGGGCAACCTGCGCCAGCTGCGCTTTGACCGCCACCTGCGGCGCGCCGACCCGCGCGGCCGCATCACCTATCTTGAAATTCCCGCCGAGGAGATGAAAGGCAACCGGCCGGTGCTGTTCCCGGTCGCCCCGCATCTGGCCGAACTGCTGGACGAATGGCGGACCCGGTTCGCCCCCCATTTCTCGTCGGCCGCCTCGCCCTACCTGTTTCCCGGCAAGGCCGGGCCGGCGATCACGCCGCAAGGGCTGCGCGATGCCATCAAGGCCGCCGCCGCCGAGTGCGTCGGCTTTGCGGTCTCGCCGCACCAGTTCCGCCACATCGGCGCCACGCGCATGCTGCAGGCCGACCCCGGCCACTATAGCGAGCCGCAGAAGCTGCTGGGCCACGCCTCGCCGATCACCACCGAGCGCAGCTATGCCGGCCTGAGCACCGAGCAGGCCGCCAGGCGGATGGACGCGCTGGTTGCCGGCGAACGGGCGCAGCCGGGCCTGCGCCGGAGCAGGCCGCTGCCGAAACGGCGGGCGCGGTGAGCGTCATCGCCGGCTCGCCCGCCGTCCCGGAGCGGCGCAGCCTGCCGCCGCATCGATGGCCGGCGTCCGACCAGGCCCGGTGGGCCGCGGGCACGCAAGCGGCCAGTCCGTTCGACGACACCGCCGGCTACGCCGCCGGGCTGCGGCCTGCCACGCTGCTCAGGACGGTCAAGTCCTACGGCCAGTGGCTCGGCCACCTGACCCGCCTTGGCCAGTGCGACCACGCGGCGGCGCCGCTGGCGCGAGCGACGCCCGGGCGCGTCCGCGCCTGGACCATCGACATGCTGGGCCGCGGCAACGCGGTGCCCACCATCATCGGCCGGCTCAGCGACCTGCTGCGGGCACTCAGGATCCTCCAGCCTGGGGACAGCAGCCCGGCTCTGGTTCGAGCCGTCGCATCGCTGTGCACCGCCTTGCGTCCGCGCGCGCGCCAGCGCCCGATGCTGGTGCCGGGTGCCGCGGTCCTGTCCGCCTGGGGGATGCGGCTGATGGACGAGGCGCGCCATGGCCCGGCCGGCAAGCCATCCGCGGTCACCTACCGCGATGGCCTGATCATCGCCTTCCTGGCGGCCCGCGCGCGCCGGCTGCACGCCATGGCCCGGTTGCGCGTTGGCCATGAGGTCAGGCGCGGTGAGCGCTGCTACCGTCTCTGCCTGTCCGCCGCGCTGATCAAGAACAAGCTCGACGACAACGTCCACCTGCCGGAGTGGCTCACGCCGTATATCGACCACTACCTCCAGGTGGTCCGCCCGGTGCTGACCGCCGGCAAGCCCGGCGATGCGTTCTGGTTTTCCATGCAAAACCGGCCGCTGTCCGAGAAGGGGCTGCAGGAGATGGTCGGCCGGCAAAGCAAGGCGGCGTTCGGCGTGCGGTTCGGCCCGCACCGCTCCCGCTATGCTATTGCCACCACGGCGATGCTGGGCGCGCCCGACGACCCGTCGCTGGCCGCCAGGCTGCTGCGCATCTCGCCCGCGGTGACGAGCGCCCACTACGACCGCGCCGGCGCGGTCCTGGCCGCAAACAAGCTGGAAGCGCTGGTGGCGGGCCAGCGCGCAGCGGGCCGGCCGCAGGGCTAGAGCATTTTCCGATCACTCCGGTTCGTAGCCTGTGGTGGTAAAGTAGTTGGCGCACTCGTCGGGGGTGAAGGCTGGGAGCGCGTCGCCTATGGCGTTCCAAAGCTCCGGAATGGTTCGGGCAGCAGCCTTGCGCAGGAGGGCTTTGAGCTTGGAAAAGGCATTCTTGATAGGGTTGAGGTCCGGCGAATAGGGCGGCAGCAGCCAACGCTGTGCGCCCCCGGCCTCGATGGCGGCGCGGACACCCTCGACCTTGTGGGCGGGCAGCTTGTCCATCACGACCAGATCGCCGCGTCGCAAGGTCGGCACGAGCACCTGCTGCACATAGACCAGGAAGGCTTCCCCGTTCATCGGGCCGTCAAGCACCCATGGCGCGGTCATGCCTTCGAGACGCAACGTGCCCACGAAGGTCGTCGTTTTCAATGTCCATGCGGGACGCTGGCAACGACACAATCGTATAATGATTGCGTCATTGCGGGAGTCGACTCATTGACATCGGCATGGACGCAAGGCACGGAGTGGGTGGAACAACAGGAGAACGGATGTGATTCGCCGTGCTCGGCAGATCGTCGGCATTAGCCCTCCTCCGCAAATCGCACAGGCCTTAAGGCAGAAGCTCGACGTCGTCGTATGCCTGTCCGGGAGCTCTTTCAGGAGCTGTGGATAACTTACAAGACGCCAATGCTCGATATCTTAGTAAAAAGTTCCAACGTTTCCATCCGCACGGCGGGGGAACTAAACTGATTCCCGACCGCGTATATAGCCACATCCAAGGTGGAGCACGACGATGACTGACAAGCCGATCGCGGAGCACCGACCTACTTCAATTGAGCTTTTCGCAGGATGTGGTGGGCTTGCTTTGGGCATACATCGTGCAGGCTTTAATGGTCTGTTTGCGGTTGAACGAGACCCAATGGCGTTCGAGACGTTCAAAGTAAATATGGTTGACGAGCAGGCGCCTTTCAGAGCGTTTGATCTGTGGCCGGAATGGATGCCGCGCAAAAACACGGATCTAGTTATGCTGCTTGGTGACTTGGATTTCCGCGAGCACCTGCGTGCGCTGCGCGGCACCGTTGACCTGATCGCCGGCGGGCCTCCCTGCCAAGGCTTCTCTGTCGGCGGCAAACGCGATGGCGAGGACGAACGTAACACCCTTGTCTATCGCGTTTTAGACTTTGTCAAACTCGTGCAACCGCGCGCAGTACTGATCGAGAACGTCGAGGGCATAGCGCGTCGCTTTGTGTCGAAGCCCGGTTCGGCCGGCACGTCGGTCGCCGAGGATGCGATCGCAAAGCTTGAAGATCTGGGCTATGTTGCAAGCTACCACCTTATCAACTCGGCCGACTTCGGCGTGCCGCAGGCCCGCAAACGCGTGGCGATCATTGGCGTGTTGTCGGCAGGGATGTCGCGCCAAGTGCTTCACGACATCACCGTGCTTGCGGTTAAGCGGGGCGCTAAGGCGGTCCGGGTTGAGCATGGTCTGCCTGCTGATGGCTCTATCACGGTCAAGGACGCGATCGACGACATAGCCGGGGCGCGGTTGGTCGCCAGCCCAGACAGCCCGCGCTTCAAATCTGGCGTTTATGGCGTCCCCGAAAGCCCGTATGCCAAACTAATGCGTCAGGGTATCGCAGACGGGGCTATTCCGGACTCTCACCGCATGACGATACATGGCGATACCGTTCGGTCGCTCTACGAGCTTGCCCATCGCACCCAAACTCCAGGTCGCCTCTCGAAGGAGTTTCTGCTCGAGAACGGCACTAAAAAAGACAAGAAGGTTCTATTGGATTCGGCCGCTGTGGTCGCCACAATCACAACGCACCCAGACGAATACATCCACTATAAACATCCCCGTAACATTACGGTGCGTGAAATGGCGCGCTTACAGTCGTTCCCCGATCGCTTCACCTTCCACGGCCGTTATACAATTAACGGACCGCGGCGCCGCTTTGATGTTGCACGCTGTAGCCAGGTCGGAAACGCTGTTCCGCCGCTAATGGGCGAGGGACTCGGGCGCGCGGTGATCGAGGTGCTTGAGAAGGTTGCGGCGTTGCGCGCGACCGGACGGCCTGCGCTTGCCAAGGTTGATGCCTAAAAACAATAGATCCGCCGCTGGTCAGCGTCGGATCATGCAAGCAATCCGATCGAAAGACACGAAACCCGAACTGTTCGTGCGCTCGATATTGCACGCGCTTGGCTATCGCTTTCGCATCCATTTAAAAGACCTGCCTGGAAAGCCCGACATCACGTTCACCGCGCGCCGCAAAATCATTTTCATCCACGGCTGCTTCTGGCATGGTCACGACGATCTGACCTGCGTCGACCGTGCCCGCCCGCGATCCAACACCAGCTATTGGAATCCCAAGCTCGATCGCAACGCCGAACGCGACCGGTCGAACGTCGAAGCCTTGAAGGCCGCTGGCTGGGACGTGATAGTCGTTTGGGAGTGCGAGATAGGTAACAGCAAGGCGCTAAGCGACCGGCTGGTCGCCTTCTTAGGTGACGTCCGCCACCAGTCCGGCCATTGCCCCCTCGAGTACGGCGAGGATGTCGGCGCCGTGGTCTGCTGACAGCATCACCACGTCGGCTGCGGGCCCCTTCGGCGCGATGCCAACGGGGAACAGCAGCATGGCCTTTGGTTTTTGGGCCGCTAGCCCCTGCCACATTTGTGCGAAGTCGCGAAGATAAGCAAGTACCTTGTAGACGCTATCTCGCATGTATGCGGGATCCTCTGTTTCTTTGACCTCGATCAGCAAGCGCCGTTCGGCCTGAGCCGTCGAAAATCGAACCAAAATATCGGGGCGTCGCTCCTGCGCGACGATGCCGTGGTGCGCTGCCACCAACTGCATATACTCGGATCCGGTGCCAAAGATACCACTCGGTACTTGGTCGAAGAATACTTCGGCGGCCAATCCGCGTGCGTTGTTGCAGTAGGTTGCAACAGCTGATCGGCCGCGCTGGATGAGGCCGTACGACAATGGCACGCCGAACCCAAGGCCGAGCTCGATCGTTTGCATAACCAAGATCAAGGCATATAGTTCAAATAAGTCGTCGCTTGACACCGGCGACAGCCAACCTTTTCGCAAAAGCTGAATGATTTGGGCCCATTTACCGCGCACCACCGCCTCATCAAATTCCTGGGCTAGGTGTGCAAGTCTCGAATAACGCGGGTTGCGGTGACGGATCGCGGTGTTGAGCATGCGTGCGCCGAGGCGATGCTCAAGTTCGACGCCCTGCAGGTAAGTGTTTAACAGTGCCTTTGACGCTAAGTCGCGAAGTGTGGCAAAGCGCTGCGGCAGCGAGCCGGTGCCGCGTCTGGCCATCTCGGCTGAGGTGGTCACGATCCGTGTCAAAAACAGCTTTAGCAGCTGGTTCTCGGGGATGTCGGCCGATTTTTCGACGTGCTGCACAAGGTAACGCCCGCGCGGCACGGCACCCGACAGCCGCCCGAGGATCGTCTCCTGCCATAGGACGCGCCCCTTGAACGTCGGCTCGACCGAAGGCGGGGACGATCTGGAGCCGTGCCCGAGGGCACGCAATAGCGTTGGCAAATCGTTGAAGATGAAGCTCTCGACCGCTGGCTGGGTCAGCCAATATGCTGCGGCCAGCAATTCGACGCTACCGCCGCGATCATCGAGCCGTTGGAGGAAGTCTTGAACATCGATTTCGCCGTCATCGACGAACACTGGAGTGAATTCAAGATCGCGCCCGGGCAGAAGATATCGTCCTGCACTGCCCGTGGCGCAGATTAGTTGCGCCCAAGTCTCCCGACGAGACGCCAAAGGGCTATTCCACCGCCCCGGTGAAGGTGCGCAGCCTAACCATGCTCTCAGCGGGCAACGCTTGCATGCCTAGCGCGGAGGCGATTGCCGCGGCGATGTCGCCGGTTTGTTCGTGCCGGCCCTCGAATTGCGGGAATAGGTAGGATTCGAGGCCGATTAGCACCAAGCTTGCGGCATTCTGGTCGAAGCGGCGCATCCGGTTGACAAAGCGGATAATGTCAAGCGGGATCGCGGGGCCAACGCGTAGGCCAAGCGGTCCTAAGCCTGATCCAACCTCGACCGCGAAGATCGCCAACAAAATCGCGATCACGGCGTCGCGCAGCACATTGTCATCGCTCTGCAGCACGGCTGCACCGGTCTCGATGATTGTACGATAATCGGCCTCGTTCGGGATCGCGATTTCGATCACCGCCACACGACGCAAGAACGCGAATGACATTTGAAACAGGCTCGCTTTATCAAAGGTGTTCATCGTGCCGATCAGGCGCCACGACGGGTTAAGTGGATAAAGGTGCGTATTCGCTTCCTGCGTGTTTGCCTGACCGAGAACAACGCGACGGTATGATCCATCCTCCTGGCGCTTGCGATATGGCAGCATGATGCTCTTCCGCTTGCCACCGAGCAGCGTGAACATCTCGCCGAACGCTTTATCGATGTCGGCGCGATTCATTTCGTCAATCACCAGCCACTTGTTCGCTGCCATTGCTTCGGTGAACACGCCCGGAATGAAGTCGAGCGGCTCAGTGTCGCTACCTGGCTGCGGCACTGGCATGTAACCGCCGATCGTGTGGACCGACGTCCAGTCCGACGTCGCAGTAACGACGTCATAAGGCTGCGGGATTAATCGGCACACTGCCTCAGCGAGCTCGGTCTTGCCGACACCTGGAGCCCCCATCAGCAGCACGTGCTTGCCGGCGGCTAGCGACGCAACCAGCTTTTCATAGGTGGCTTGCATGCCCTTGAGGTCGCCCAAATCGGGAACCACCGGGACGGCAGAAAACCAATCAACCTCTTCCTCGGGAGGTGGGGGCGGCTCTTTCTGCTGCTGGCCAGCGATCGGTGCTACTTCCCCGAATCCTTGCTCGGGATCGGCCGGAGGTAGGTTTTCGCCGTAGTAAAGCAGCAGAATGTTCTTTCCAAACTCTCGGATTGGGCTGAGCTCGTTGATTGCGGCATCGACCGTGTGGATCAGCTGCGCAACGTCTTTCTCAATATGATCAACGTTAGCCGGGGTCGGCTCGACCGCGCGATAGGTTATGAACTGCTCGAGTTGCCGACTGACGGCACGCACGGACATGCCCTCTTCACGCCACCAGATGTCAGCGTCGCCCCAGGTCCTGTACTGAAATCCACGTTCGCGCTCTAGCGGGTCGAGAAGATTCGCGATGCGATTTCGGACGTAGTTCACCGCGCGGCGTGGCTCGGCCTGCTCGGCGCGCGCCGCGCCGAGAAAAATGCCGCTCAGCATTCGCTGGGGATTGTTGCCGACCAGCCACAAACGCACGTAGATCAGCCCGAACGAGTCGTGCCTATTAACAATTCCGGCGGGATAAATGTCGAGAAAGCGTGATGGGACACCTGTTGGCAAGTCGCGCTCGCCGACGGACCATCTGAAGTTGTGATTGGTGCTCAACCCTTCGAGAAAGGCCTCGAGCTCGCCGTTCAGCGCAACGCAATCATTGGTAGCAAAAGGCAATATGAACACTAGCATCCCCTGCTTTGGCCGGATTCGGTCTCCCAATGGATAGGGGTAAGCTGGCGATTCGCCGAATACGCGTCAGTGTTGACGGTGAGTAGCCGCATTTAGGTTTCTGTTCGATCGTCGACACAGCCACACGTCAAAGCTTTTGCTGCGTTTCGGACCACGGCGTTGCCCAGGGGAATTCCGAGCTAGGCCCAATCATCTCATAGGCCGGAAAACGGCCGACCTGCAGAACAAGTGGCAAACTTGTTGCAGTAGAACGTCCATAAACAACAGTGTAATGCAACACGCAAGTGGCCGCTTTTGCTTAGGCTGCTTTATGTCCCTCAAACAAAGGCTTTCGCAACAAGGTTGGACTGGCAGTTTTTGGATTTATAAGGTGAATGAGCCCAATAGTTCCCGTCCCCGCGCGAGCGGGAGTGAACCGCTCAAGGTGAAACTGGAATTGGGACTGCCCACGAAACCAATACTGCTGGCGAAGTCCTGTCAGGCTGTGGCTGGCATTGCACTGCCCCACGAAAAAACTGTCAAACAGCGTGGAAAACTGGCTCTGACGCAGTTTTGGTGCAGCTGATCATGTGCTGCTCACGAGGCGCGCCTCGAGCAGATCGAGTTTGGCACGACCATACATCTGGCGCTTCACCAGCTTCAGCTTGGTGATCTGGCCCTCAACCTGACCGCTCGACCAGGGTGATGTGATAGCAGCCAGCACAGCCGCCTGATCCCGGCTGATGCCATTGGCGAACGAGCTCATCAGGCTTTCTTTGGCCCGTGCGACCCAGGGCTGAAAGCTTGCCTGCACTTTCTTGCGGATCATGACATGGAAAGCAGCGACAATCTCCCGAGCCTCTACCAGGGCTGGAACACCGCTTTCGATTGCAGCGATCGTGACGGTCTGGGTCTTGGTAAGACTGTCGCGGCCTGTCGTCATGAGCCGGGCGATTGTGCGGGCTGACGGGACGCGTCGTAGACGCTCGATATCCACCTTGTCAGCGTGACGTCGGCGGGTTGCCCACTCGCCGACCACACACTCTGATCCCCTGAACCCCAGAAGTTTTAGCCGGCGCCAGAGTTTGGCGCCGTTGCGGTCACCGCTGGCCCACTGCGCATCAAGCCACGGCAGGTGGAGCTCGAGCGAGCTCTCCCGGGTCCTGAACACGTCCGATCGCTGACCGCGCAGCACCCGGCGGACCAAACCGCGGCTATGACCGGTTTTGCGCACGATCTCCTTGATCGTCATGCCGGCGGTAGCCTGTTCCAGGATCGTGGTGTTGGTGTCCTCACGCCGCAGGTAGCCGTTATACTGGATACGTTCAGCAGCCGTCAGAAGCTCGGGGTTCAGGGTCGTGGTCCCCATCACCTGGCGGATCGGGCGCATGGACTGGCGCACAGCCTCGAGGAACGCCCGGCTGGCGTTCTCCATCAGGTGCCAGCGGTCGGCGACCTGCATGGCGCCGGGCAGCGCTCGTGCCGCCGCCAGGGCATAGCCGCCGCTGCGATCGCGCGCGACGACAGCGATCTGGGGCTGTCCCGCCAGCCACGCCTGAGCCGTGGCAGCTTCCCGATCCGGCAGAAGACCGACGATCCGCCGACGTTCGAGATCGCAGATCAGGGTCCCGTACCGCTGGTTCTTCCGCCAGGCCCAGTCATCGACGCCAACGATCCTGGGCGCCTCGGCTGGCGGCCGGGCGCGTCGACGCACGAGGCGCAGCAGCGTGTCGTTGCTGACCGCCAGCATGAGCCGCCTCGCGAAGCTGGCAGCCGGACGGCCACCCAGAGCCAGCCCGAGATGATGGACGAGATCGTCGACACGCGCGGTCCGCCGCGCCCATGGCCGCAGGACGTCGTTGCCGAAGCGCTCGGTGAAGATGCGTTGGCTACAAGCCAACGTGCTACAGCGAAAGCGGCGTGCCAGCACGACCAGCCGGACGGCTCGACCGCCGAGCGGCAGGTCGAGAAGGATCCGGAAGTAACGGCTATGGATCCGGCGCGTCGTCGAACTGCAAGAAGGACACCGGCCGGCTGCGTCCAACGCCCGAACCGTGATCACCGTCCGGACGTCCTCCATGACGACGCTCTCGACGATCAAGCCAGGCGGAACCAAAGCCGTCGGACGCAAGACCTGACGCATGCTGGCGACCTTTGTGTTGACCAGCAGCCAGTTGAGCCGCCAACTGCATCAAGATTGAGTCAGAGCCAGTTTTCCACGCTGTTCCACAGACGAGGCGCTGGCCAAGACGGCGGGCGACCTGGCGTCGAGCACGCGGGCGGCAGCGGAGCAGAGCGTACGGACGAGCTTGGCTGGGGCCGCCACGGAAGGGGTGGCGGCGGTGCAGGCGGCGACACGACCCTTGCTGGGCGGGCTGGCCGACATGACGGAGCGGGTCGGGCAGGCGAAGGCGGCGCTGCGGCGGGTGGTGCTATGGGCGAGCTGGCGGCTGCTGGGATGGGTGATGGCCGGGGCTGCCGGACTGGTGCTGTTGGGCTGGCTGGCGAGTGCGGCGGTGCTGTGGTGGGACACGGGGGCGATCGCGGCGGCACAGGGGCAGAAGGCGCAGTTGCAGGCCGAGGTGGCGGAGATGCAGGCCAACCATGATGGATGGGTCAAGGCGGGGATGCTGGGCAAGCTGGAACGGTGCGGGCCGAAAGCGCGGCCGTGCATCCGGGTGGACGAGAACGCGGGATTGTTTGGGGAGCGGTCGGACTACCGGGTCATTCTGGCGTACTAGGTGACCAGTTCTACCTCAGTTTCAATTCTGCCCTTTTCCGTCTGGCGTACCTGCGTCAGACCGCCATAGACGTGTTAGACTTACATCCTGATGATAGAGAAAAGAAAGAGTTCTAATGGCAGCCCAGGACATCCTAGCCGAATTAGCTAAGTTAACCCGTTCAGGCGCCAATGAGGCAGAGACACGCCTAAAGATAATTGATCGAGTGCTGTTCGAAGTACTAGGGTGGTCAAGAGACGATGTCTCTGTAGAAAAGCGCGTTTCCGAGGACGGTAAAACGACTTTCGCCGACTATATCCTACGAACTGGGATGACTGCGATCGTAGTGGAGGCAAAAAAGATTGCTCAATCTTCAATCGAAATTCCTGGCGTTCGAAGAGTACAGTTATCAAGAAAGTTCATGTCTAGCGAAATTGGGGAAGTCATAACACAAGCAAGAGATTATGGGCGGAAGCTTGGAATTCCGTTTGCTGTTGCAACAAATGCTGATTACTGGGTTATATTTCCTGCAACACGAACTGACCAAGTGTCATTTCAGGAATCATCAGCAATAGTATTTCCGACACTGATATCAGCATTAAAGGACGACTTCGCAGAATTCCATGATCTGCTTTCGCGTAGGGCGGCTATAAGTGGGAGCCTAGAGGCAGAACTTTTAGGGAGGGTAGAGAATCAGATAGAAGAACGCAGATTGAATAGGTTTTACACGACACCTTTCTCTAGAATAAGCAGGCACAGCCTGTTTCCGCTGATTGAAGATGCAATTCTAACCGCCTTCACTGAAGATATAGTTAACGCGGATCCTGAGTTGCTAGAAAAGTGTTACGTTAGAACACCAGAACGGGTGCGATTTGACAATCGTATTTCGATGCATATTGTCAAACGCCAGGGTGTGACGAAGAAAGCCCCGCTCCGTCCCATGAAGGAAAAGAACGAGGCGGCACTATCAAGCATGATCCGTTCTGCAGCTACTCGCGTCCGGCCAGTCGCAGTACTGATCCTAGGGACGGTAGGCGCGGGAAAGACAACCTTCCTTGAATATACTAGGCAAGTCGCAGCCAAGTCTTCGTTTGAGCCAAACCCGGGACAACCATATCCCCACTGGTTTCAAGTTGATTTCCGCGGTTTTTCTAAAGGGCAGAATTCTCTTGACTTCATTCACTCTAGCTTGCGCGACCAGATTAATTCAGACCCATATTTGGGAGACTATGAGCGTTGCATTAGGCATGCGTATAAAAGTGATATAGAGGCTCTCTTTCGAGGGCCATTGTTTCTGCTATCTAGTGATGAAGGCGAGAAAAAACGACGAATATCTGATTTGTTAGGTAGTCAGTATGATAAAGTACAACCTTATAATGAAAAAATACTTGAGTACGCCGCAAGAAATTCTCCTGTCTTTCTTGTAGTTGATAACGTCGACCAGTTCGAAGACCAGGAAATCCAAGCCAATATATTCTCTACGGCAATGGCCCTATCTCACAAGCTAAATCTAAACCTGGTCTGTTCCCTCCGCGAAGCAACTTACGTTGTTCATCGCAACACAGCTACCTTTGACGCCTTTGATTTTGATCCAATTAGTATAGATTCTCCGGAGGTAAAAGCGGTCTTATCTCGACGCTTCTTTGTAGCAAAGCAAATATTGCAAGGACGCTCTGGACATTTTATAGCTGAGAATGGAGCTCAAGTTCATCTATCCGATATGTCTATTATCATAGACTTAATCCAGAGTTCAGTTCTGGGCTCTGAGATCGGCAATCTGATTGAAATACTTGCTACTTCAGATATCCGTCTTGCATTACGAATGACACGGGAGTTCTTACAGTCCGGGTACACTGCGTCCGGAAAGGCGCTTCAAATATATCAACGTACCGGCACATATCTCTTACCGCCCCATGAGGCCTTGAGAGCTATAATGGTGGGAAACCAAGCCGTATATGAAGAGCGCTTCTCTGTAATCGGTAACCCGTTCGACGCACGTTGTGGTCGAACAGAGGTGCAGTTACTCAGGCTGTATATCTTAGCAGCTCTTGTTCAATACGGAGGAAGCCAGGCGTTTCAGGGTTTGGCAGGAGATGAAATCCGGAGGGTAGTCCGCGAAATCGGGTATGGTGATGACGTCACGCTAAGAGTGTTACAAGATCTCTGTCGCTTAAGGTTTGCTTATACGTTGTCACACTCAGCAGCTTCACTTGAGGCAACTTATGTCGCAAGTAGACTAGGAGGCTACGTAGTTAAAATCCTAGTCGGAAATCTCACATTTCTTGAAAACGTAATGGTAGATACGTTCATTGCAGATCAAACTGTTTGGGAAGAGCTTCGGGTTCTTACAGATCAAATCTACAATCAACGAGATATCATAAAAAAACTCGGCATTAGAAAGACTCGAGCAGAGCAGTTCTTTGCGTATATGAAGGCTTCTTATGTCCCCTTGAGGGGGGAAAGCTTGCGCCGCGCGGTTCCGGTCGAATGGTGCTCTAACCCGCTAGACTCTGCCGAGCGCCAGTTTCGTGACAATTTGGCAAAAGCGCAGCGTTCTGCCGAAAAGAATTACGGACCACAAGCTTAGTAAGCTTCATCACCCCTTCCGTAACACTTCGTCAAACGTCCGTTTGCCGAAGTGATACACCCAGCCTAGACTTCGGGCGTGACCCCTGCCCGCCCCCGTTTTGTCAGCTATCTGCGCGTCTCGACCGATGGCCAAGGCCGATCCGGGCTTGGCCTTGAGGCGCAGCGCCATGCTGTCGCCGCGCACGTTGCCCAGGCCGGCGGCGAAGTGGTGGCGGAGTTCCAGGAGGTGGAGAGCGGCAAGCGCGCCGATCGGCCGCAGCTCGCCGCCGCGTTGGCTTCCTGCCGTACCCGCCGGGCCGTGCTGGTCATCGCCAAGCTGGACCGGCTGACGCGCAACGCGCGCTTCTTGCTGTCCGTGGTGGAGGGCAGCGGCGAGGCTGGTGTCGTGTTCTGCGACCTACCCACGGTGCCGGCCGGGCCGGTTGGCAAGTTCCTGGTGACGCAGATGGCGGCGGTTGCCGAGCTGGAAGCCGGATTGATCAGCCAGCGCACGCGCGCGGCCCTCGCCGTGGCAAAGACGCGCGGCGTTCGCCTTGGCAACCCCTCCCCTACCCCGGCGACGGCCAAGATGGCGGCAGCGGCCCGACAGGCGCGCAGCCGCCAGGTGGCAGCACGAGCAGCGGACGTGCTGGCCGTAGTGCGCCAGGTGCAGGTGGAAGGCGCGAGCAGTCTGAGAGCGATCGCCACGGCGCTGCATGCGCATGGCGTACGAACCCCGGGCGGCAAGGAGAAGTGGTCGGCAGCGCAGGTAATGCGATTGCTGGTCCATGCTGAGGCACTTCATAAGGCTGGCCAGCCCTGGTTGATCTGTCTACGGATGATATCATAGGTTTTTGGTATCACGAACCGGTAACTTGATAAGATGATCATATGGAGGTATTATGAACTTGTAATATCGGAGAGGACCCGTGGCTGTTCGAACTAAGACACAAGCTCTTGGAGAGCTGAGAGACTTAGCCGCCAAGCACCCTTCCTTCGCTCGGGCGCCCGAGCCACAGCTCGAACCACTGCCGCTAAAGACTGGGCGGACCGGCAGGCCGACGGCGACCGAGAAGACGATGCAGATCAGTCTTCGGTTGCCTGAGGCTTGGGTCTCAGCGTTGCGGCGCGAGGCGATTAAGGCATCCACAGCCGAGGATCGGATGATCAGCCCCCAGGAGGTCGTCCGCAGGATGGTGGGGCAGGGCCTCAAGATCGATGGCTAAAATCATCGCGTTCGCGGGCACGAAGGGCGGAACGGGAAAGTCCACGCTCAGCCACCTCGTGGCCCATGGGGCAGGGAGCCTGCCCCGTCCCATCCCGACGGTGGTGCTGACCACGGACCCGGAGGACGCCCTGACGGAGGGCGACCGGCGCTACGTGGTGGTGGACGGCAGATCGCCCCAACTTCTCGCCGACCAGCTGGAGCGGCTGTCGGCTATGGAGAGACTGCTCGTGATCGTCGACGGCGTCGCGAATCGCGCAGACGTCGACCGTGTTCTCGCCGAGCTTGCTGACTTAGTGGTCATCCCATTCGGGCCCTCGGACCAAGACGGAGCACGCGCGGCGGCCAGCCTGGCGGCCATGCCCGGCGCGGTCGGGTTGCCGAACCGCTGGCCCACGCATCCCGGCGTTGCCAAGCGCGCCAGGAAATGGCTCGCGATGGTCCCAGCCAGCCGCCGGCTGCCGGAGTTCCGCGCCATCCCGCGGCTGGACGCCCTCCTCAGCCGGGATTCATATGGCGAAATTGCATACGAGATTGCCGCACCGGCGCGCGGCTTAATTATCGAGGTCCTCGCTAGGGCAGGCATCGAACCTGCCGACTTGGCGGAGGCACGGTTGGTGTAGAAAAGGTGGTGAGTTCCCAGTACCAAGAACTTATGAGTTTACGCGCTAGTGATACCAAAAATACAAAGTTTTCTAAGTTTACGGTACTGTGAACTCTTAAATTTGCGGGTTCGGTGAATCTGCGACTCGGTAACAGGGTTGGGGGCGGGAGGCGCTATCCACAAGTGTGGGACTTATCCCGTGGACTCTACCGCCAAAGCCGTGGACTCTACCGCAGCCGACCAAAGCAGGCTAACGATGAATCAACGGGTTACACGACTTATCCCGTGGACTCTACCGCGTATACTATAAAGACTCTCAAATACTCCTTCAAATAGCTTGCGCGGTAGAGTCCACGGCGACAACAGCCGCGAATGGCGTAAGGCTGCGCCACGTTCTCGATTCGCTGAAGCAAGGGGCTGACAAGTGGGCACGCTGCATGAGTTGGTGCTGAATGTCGGCAGGGAGGAGGCCTTGAGAAGGGTCGACGTCGACGATCGCCACCTAGTCAAGATCGCGGCAGACGTCCTTACCGAAGAAGCCAATGACATAGGGGTGACCTACAGCGGCTTCTGCCAAGCAGCACTGCCACACAAGCGGTTGCCGGTCGACGAACCCTGGGTAAGGCAAAACGAACGGATTACCCTTATGGTTGAACCTGGGCGAATCCTAAGGCCGGGCTCCCTGGAGCCAGAGTTGCTGGGCGTCCCGTACGGCTCCCGAGCGCGGCTGATCCTTCTTTACCTGCAGACCCGCGCCTTGCGCTCCACCAGCCGCGAAGTGGAGCTGGGACGCTCCATGCGCGAGTGGCTGCAGCGCATGGAAATACCGCATGGCGGCAAATCGTACAACGAGGTGCGCGACCAAGCGGCACGGCTGAGTACCTGCAAGCTCACGTTCTACTACTCGGATCCCAAGGGTCGCACTGGCTTCAAGAACGAACGGATCGTCGACGACGGTCTGATGATGATGGAAGACGAACCTACCAACGGGCAACAGGGCGGCCTGTTCGTAGAAAGCGTGCGCCTGAGCGAGTCGTTCTTTTCCGCACTGCGCAAGCACCCCGTTCCGATTTGGGAACCAGCCTTGCGGCACATCCAGAACAACAGCATGGCATTGGATCTTTACGTGTGGCTAGCCTATCGGCTGCATGTCCTAAAGCAACCAACCGTAGTGCCCTGGAAGGCCCTGCATGGCCAATTCGGCGGGGGCTTCAAGGCAGTGAGGCATTTCAGACCGACGTTCCTGTCCAATCTGCGGCTCGCGCTGGCCACGTATCCCAATGCGCGCGTGGACGAAGAGGACAACGGAGTCATCCTTCACCCATCGCACCCCCCGGTGGCGAAGCTGGCCTGATCGAAGCCGTGGACCCTGCCGTTCGGCATTGAGTAGGGCGCGGTAGAGTCCACATCGGACGGCCAGCGGGTGGGAAAAGCGGCATATGGACGGCGGGGCAGTGTGGTAAACGGCTAACCTAGCATGGTTGCGATAAGGAGGTATCGTGCTCCGGCGTTAATGCGTCGCCAGAATTCATGCAGAAGTGTGGACTTTACCGCGCCCTAGGATCGGCTTGCTTATCACCGCCAGCATATCCCATTCGGCACCATTCCCACTCTGGGAACAGCCCGGCGGATACATTCGGTAGCCGCACTCGGCGCTGGGGGCTGCGCACCCGGCTGGCTCAGCGTGACGACGTGCTCGCCTACGTTCAGGCCGCTGCGCGTTGCCTGCGGCGATGGCCTTCGGCCAGCCTTACGGCCAGAACTAACGAAACGCCCGGATTTGACAGATAGCGGGACAAAGCCGGAACGGGTTGGGTTGAGAATTCAGACTGTCCGTGGGTTTTGTTGTTCTA
>JAYTQW010000526.1:0-6986 GCA_043746535.1 Rhodospirillales bacterium | reverse complement strand
GCGTCGAAGACGGTGACGGTCGCCGACGCGCCGATCGTGCTGCGCCGGCGCGAGTTGCTGCTGTTCGAGGCCCTGATCCGCCGCGCCGGCCGCGTGGTGCAACGGGAGACGCTGCTGGAGGAGCTGTACGGGTTCGCCGACGACATCCAGTCGAACACGCTGGACGCCCATGTGTCGCGCCTGCGCGCCCGGCTGGCGCTGCTGGGGGCGGGCACGGCGATCCATACCATCCGGGGGGTGGGGTATATGCTGGACCGGGCGGAGGCGGGGTGACGCGACGGCTTAGGCAAGGCCATGGGCTTTGCCCCTGGACCCCATCAAAGGCGGAGCCTTTGAAATCCTCTTGCCTTAAGTGACGGGGTTTGGGGCCTGCGGCCCCAATGGGTCGAGGGCGACGCCCTCGCCTGGCTTTCTCAACCGCCCGCTAATGCCGGAAATGCCGCATCCCGGTGAACACCATCGCCAGCCCGGCGGCGTCGGCGGCGGCGATCACCTCCGTGTCGCGCATCGACCCGCCCGGCTGGATCACCGCCGTGGCGCCGGCGGCGATCAGCGCCTCCATCCCGTCGGCGAACGGGAAGAAGGCGTCCGACGCGACCACCGCGCCGTGCGTCAGCGGCTCCGGCAGGCCAGCGGCGCGGGCGGCCTCGGCGGCTTTCCAGGCGGCGATGCGGGCGGCGTCGACGCGGCTCATCTGGCCGGCGCCGATGCCCACGGTGGCGCCGGCGCGGGCATAGACGATGGCGTTCGACTTGACGTGCTTGCAGACGTGGAAGGCGAACAGCAGGTCGGCCAGTTCGGCCTCGCCCGGGGCGCGCCGCGTCACCACGCGCAGGTCGGCGGCGGCGATGCGCCCGGCGTCGCGGTCCTGCGCCAGGTAGCCGCCGGCCACGCTGCGGATCGAGCGGCCGGGCGTCGCCGGATCGGGCAGCGCCCCGGTCAGCAGCAGGCGGAGATTCTTCTTGCGCGCCAGGATCGCCTGCGCCGCCTCGGTGGCGTCGGGGGCGACGATCACCTCGGTGAAGATGGCGGCGATGCGCTCGGCGGCGGCCTCGTCCAGGGTGCGGTTCAGCGCCACGATGCCGCCGAACGCGGAGACCGGATCGCAGGCCAGCGCCCGCTCCCACGCCTGCGCCACGGTGGCGGCGCTGGCGACGCCGCACGGGTTGGCGTGCTTGACGATCACCACAGTCGGCTGCTCGAACTCGGCCACGCACTCGAACGCGGCGTCGGTGTCGTTGAGGTTGTTGAACGACAGCGCCTTGCCCTGTGCCTGGCGCGCGGTGGCGATGCCCGGCCGGTCGCCGGACACGTAGAAGGCGGCGCGCTGGTGCGGGTTCTCGCCATAGCGCAGCGTCTGCCGCAGCGTCGCGGCCACGCTCAGGCGTTGCGGGAACGTCTCCCCGGCCCGCTCTGCGAACCACGTCGCGATGGCGCTGTCATAGGCGGCGGTGCGGGCATAGCCGGCGCCCGCCAGGGTGCGGCGCAGCGCGAGGCTGGCGCCGCCATCCGTGCCAAACTGCTCCAGGAAGCCGGCATACTGCGCGGGGTCGGTCAGCACGGCGACGAAATCGTGGTTCTTGGCGGCGGCGCGGATCAGCGCCGGGCCGCCGATGTCGATGTTCTCGACGCACTCGGTGAACGCGGCACCGCGCGCCACCGTCGCCTCGAACGGGTACAGGTTCACCACTACCAGATCGATGGGCGCGATGCCGTGCTCGGCCATCTGCGCCAGATGCGAGGCCAGGTCGCGGCGGCCGAGGATGCCGCCATGGATCTGTGGCACCAGCGTCTTGACCCTTCCGTCGAGGATTTCCGGGAAGCCGGTATGGGTGGACACGTCGGTCGCCGGCACCCCGGCGTCGCGCAGCATCTGCGCCGAGCCGCCGGTGGACAGCAGCTCGACCCCGCGCGCGGCCAGTGCCCGGGCCAGTTCGACCAGCCCGGTCTTGTCGGACACGCTCAGCAGCGCGCGGCGGATGGCAACGGTGTCGGTCATGGCGTCAGGCCCCCAGCAGATCGAGCGTGCGGGCGATCACCCGCGCCTCGTCGTATAATACAACCGCCCGCGCCCGGCCCGCCGCACCCATGCGCGCGCGCAGGCCGGCATCGGCGACCAGCGTGCGCAGCGCCTCGGCCAGCGGCGCCACCGTGGCGGGCGGCACCAGCAATCCGGTCTCGCCGGGCGCCACCTGCTCACGCGGGCCGCGCACGTCGGTGGCGATGACCGGCAGCCCGGTCAGCATGGCCTCGATCACCGACATCGGCAGCCCCTCGAAATAGCTCGGCAGCGCGAACACGTCGGCCGCCGCCAGCACCGCAGCCACGTCGTCGCGATAGCCGAGCCGGCGCACGCTGGCCGGCGCGCCGGCGAAATACGGCTCTATGTCCTCGCCGTGATCGCTCGGCAGCCGGTCGCCGACCACCCACAGCTCGGCGTCGATGCCGCGCATCGCGTCCAGCAACTCGGGATGGCCCTTGTGGCGCACCAAGCGGGACACGATCACCACCACCACGCGGCCGGGTGCCACCCCGAGTGCGGCGCGGATCGCCTCGCGCGCCGCCGGGTCGGGGTGGAAGCGGGCGGGATCGCGGCCGTTGCCGATGGCGGTGGCCCGCCGCGCGATCCACAGCCGGCGCGCGTCGGCGGCCTCCTCGCCGGAGACGGTGAGGAAGATGTCTGTCATGCGTCCGCCGAGCCACTCGATTGCCAGCGACAGCGCCCGGCGCGGCCATGTGCCGGGCTGGTTGAACAGGAAGCCGTGGCAGGTGTAGGCCACGCGCGGCACGCCCGCGACCCGTGCCGCCAGCCGTGCCAGGAAGCCGCTGATCGGGAAATGCCCGTGCACCAGATCGGGTTCTTCCGCGCGCAACAGCCGCAGCAGCGCCCGGAACGCCCGCCACTGCGCGAAGGGCGACAGGCTGCGCGCCATCGGCAGGGCCACCACCCGGAACCCCTCGGCCCGGACCGCCGCCAGATGCGGGCCGTCGGCGCAGGCGCCCACCACCTCATGCCCGCGCGCGCGCAGGGCGCGCATCAACGGCAGCACGAACTGGCGCAGCGCGAAATCGACGTTGGCGACCTCGATGACCTTCACGAAACCAGCCGGTCAGCCAACCTTGGTGATCGCCCATTTCACGTGCTGCGGCCCGTCCTGGTAGCCGGTCAGCACCACCTGCTCGCAGCGGTGCGGCTCCGGCCCGCCCAGGTACAGGCTCTCCTCCAGCGTCACCTGCGCCCCGTCCGCGCGCAGCCGCCAGCCGCTGCCCGACGGCAGCCGCAGCAGCACCGCCTCGCCATCCTGTTGCAGGCTGGCGTTGACATCGGGATGCAGGTGGAAGCGCACCACGTAGGGCTGCGGGCTGGACGCCTCGATCACGTCCTCGCCGCGGATGTCCTCGCCGCTCTCGGCGATATACAGCCGGCGGCGATGCACGGCGCCGTATGGGCGGCGGTAGCCGTCATGGCTCACCTCCAGCCAGTGCGCGCCGTTGGCCTCCTGGCGCTGCACGCCGACCGTCTCCGGCCGGCGGCCCAGCCCCTCGGGGCGCAGCTCGCTGCTGCTGGTGTCGGCCAAGACCAGGGTGGAGTGCGCGGCTGTGGCGCGGGTGGCGTCACGCCACTCGACCCCGGCGGCAGGGGCGCTGCCCATGTTGACGATGACCCGGTCGCGGCCGACCGACCACTCGAACGCCAACGTGCCGGCATGGGCCACGCGGTCGACTTTGGGCGCCGCCGGCACGCCGCAATCCACCAGCAGCAGCGTCCGCCCGGCTTGCAGCCGCTGGAAGCCGCCCTCGGTCAGCACCTGCGGCGCCCGGCCGGACCGCCCGGCCTGGGCCAGCACCAGCTCCACCAGCGAGCTGTCCATTTCCTTGCCGCCGTTGAACAACGCCAGCCCGCCATCGCCGTGGCGCAGCATCCGCAGCGCCGGACCCATGCGCTCGACGGCGGTGGCCAGCACCGGCGGCAGCGTCACCTGGGCCGATTGCAGCAAGGCGCGGATCTCGACCAGATCCTGCAACGCCGCCAGCAGCATCGCCGGGCTGCGCTCGACATGGCTGCCGTCGGGCAACACCTGGCGCCCCACCTCGGGCGGCAGCACCTTCATGGCGCGGGTCAGGAAACCGCCATGCTCGGGCAGCGCCACGGCGGCGGCGATCAGGCCCTTCACGGCGGTCAGCGCGCGCCCGTCCAGCTCCTCGGTCGGCAGCATCGCCGCCAGCGCCCGCGCATCGCCCACCAGCCGTGCCATCAGCCGCTGGCGGAAGCCGTCATCGGCGCTGGCGGCGAAGAAGTCGTAATGGCCGAGCCATGCCGCCACCCGGCTGCCGGACACGTCGGGCCGGGTCGCCACGGCATCGCGCGGCGGGGTCGCGATCCACTCCTGCACCAGCGCCCGCGCCCGCAGCCGGGCCGCATCGGTGCCGAGTGCGCGCAGGTCGCGCAGCCAAGCGAAGCCGTGCAGGTGCGCCCGCATCACCGCCGAGCCGGCGCCGCCGAGCATCTGGCCCGGCCGTACCTCGATGGCGGTGCCCGCCAGCTCCAGTTCGCCGCGCAGCAGGGCGGCGCCGCGCGCCGGGTCGCCCGGCCATGGGTCGCGGACCGGCAGGGCGGGCGCGTCGGGAACCCGCGTCATGCCGAAGCTCGGCATCCGCGCCATCTGCCGGCGCAGGTCGCGCAGCCATCGGCGGGGCGGCTTGGCGGCCATCATGCGGGGTTCCGCAGGCCGGCCACGGCGCGGCCGTAGTCGGATTGGCCGAACACGGCGGTGCCGGCCACCAGCGTGTCGGCCCCCGCCGCGATCGCCGCGCGCGCGGTCTGGTGGGTGATGCCGCCATCGACCTGGAGCCGGACCCGGCGCCCGCTGGCCTCGATGGCCGCGCGCATGGCGGCGACCTTCGGCAGCATCGCGGGCAGGAACGCCTGCCCGCCGAAGCCGGGGTTCACCGTCATCACCAGCACCAGGTCCACCATGTCCAGCACCATGATGGCGTGTTCCACCGGAGTCGCCGGGTTCAGCGCCACGCCTGTCTTGCAGCCGAGTGCGCGGATCGCCTGCAAGCTGCGGTGCAGATGCGGCCCCGCCTCGGCATGGACGCTGATGTGGTCGGCGCCGGCCTCGGCGAACGCGGCCAGGTACGGGTCGGCGGGGGCGATCATCAGGTGGACGTCGAACGGCAGCGTGCAAAGCGGGCGCATGGCGCGCACCAGCGACGGCCCGAAACTGATGTTGGGAACGAAATGGCCATCCATGACATCGAGGTGCAGCCAGTCGGCGCCGGCGCGCTGGATGGCCTGGACCTCCTCGCCCAACCGGGTGAAGTCGCCTGCGAGCAGGCTGGGCGCTATGACGATGTCGGACATGCGCGGTTCTAGCCAGTGACCGCCGTGGCGCACAAGAAACGCATCACGGCCGCACGAAGCGGGCGATGAAGAAACCGTCGATGCCGCCATGCTCCGGCCACATCGAGGGCCGCGTGTGCAGGTTGCCGTGCTCGGTGATGGCGTGCTCCAGGCCGGGCACCTCGTGCGGGCGCACCGGATCGGGGCGCAGCGGGAACCGGCGCAGGGCGGCGGCGGCGCGCGCCACGCCCTCGCGCGGTTGCAGCGAGCACACCGCATACACCAGCCGGCCGTTCGGGCGCAGCATCGCCACCGCCGCCTCCAGCAATGCGTCCTGCTGCGCCGCCAGCGCCACCACGTCCTCCGGCCGCTTCAGCCGGGCGATGTCGGGATGGCGGCGGATGGTCCCGGTGGCGCTGCACGGCGCGTCCAGCAGCACGGCATGGGCCAGTTCGGGCGGGCGCCAGACGGTCGCGTCGGCCTCGACGATCTCGGCGGCGAGATGCAGGCGCGCGAGGTTGCCGCGCAGCCGCGCCGCCCGTGAGCCGTCGCGCTCGATGGCGGTGACGCGGGCGCCGCGTGTGGCGAGTTGCGCCGTCTTGCCGCCCGGCGCCGCGCATAGGTCGATCACGTCCTCGCCGCCATGCACGCCGAGCAGGCGGGCCGGCAGCGTGGCGGCGGCGTCCTGCACCCAGAACGCGCCGTCGTCGTAGCCGGCCAGTTCCGGCACGCGGGTTCCGGCCGGCATCCGCCAGGTGCCGTTCGGCAACGCCCGGCCACCCTCGGGCGGCGTGGCGCCAGGGGCGAGCGTGAGGTCGACCGGCGCCTCGACCAGATGCGCCTCGGCGATGGCGCGGGCGTCGTGTCCCCAGGCGATCCACAGCCAGGCCGGCGTGTCCAGGCGTGGGCCGTCCAGCGTGTCCAGCACGGCCGCACCCGCCTCCGCCACCCGGCGCAGCACCGCGTTGACCAGCCCCGCGAATGGTGACAGCCCGTGACGCCGCGCCAGCGCCACCGCCGTCGCCACCGCCGCGTGCGCGGGTGTGTCGAGCAGCAGCAGCCCGGCGGCGCCGATGCGCAGGATGTGGCGCACCGGAATTGGCGGCGCCTTGGCGAGGAACGGCTCCAGCGCCGCGTCCAGGCTGCCCATCCGCCGCAGCACGGCGGCGGCGAGGCGGTGGCCGGCGGCGCGGTCGCGCGCATCGGACGCCGGCAGCGCGTCGAGCGCGTCCTCCAGCGGGCGGTGACGGTCGAGCACGGCGGCGAGCAGGGCATACGCGGCGTCGCGCGTCGGATCGGTGTCGGAGGGGAGGGACATGCTGCCTTGAGAACCCGGAACGGTGGTGGAGTTGAGGGGAATCGAACCCCTGACCTCCTCATTGCGAACGAGGCGCTCTACCAACTGAGCTACAACCCCGTCCCGGCGGGGCGCAAAATGACCGCGTGGCGGGCGGGCGTCAAGGTGGGCGGCTACAGCCGCCCGGCAATGTCGGCGGTCTCGTGGAACAGGGCGGATATTAGAGGCTCCGTCGCGGTTCCGTCGAACGCGATCCAGTAGGGACCCTCCTTAGTCCACCGGAAACCGGATCTGACCAGCAGGGGATAAGGACGTGGAGCACTGTAGAACAGTCCACGGGTC
>JAYTQW010000525.1:0-2890 GCA_043746535.1 Rhodospirillales bacterium | reverse complement strand
CATGACGCAGGCGCCGTCCGCCATCAGCCGGCGCGCGGTGGCCAGCCCGATGCCGCCGGCGCCGCCGGTGATGAGGGCGATCTTGCCGGCCATCGGCCTCGGCTTCGGCATCCGTTGCAGCTTTGCTTCTTCCAGCAGCCAGTACTCGATGTCGAACGCCTCCTGCTCCGGCAGGCCGCGATAGGTGGAGACGCCGCTGGCGCCGCGCATGACGTTGATGGCGTTGGTGTAGAACTCGCCGGCGATGCGCGCCGTGGCGCGGTCGGCGGCGAAGGTCAGCATGCCGATGCCGGGAATGAGGTAGACCACCGCGTTGGGGTCGCGCATCGCCGGGCTGTCCGGCCGGCGGCAGCGTTCGTAGTAGGCGGCATAGCCCTGGCGATAGGCCGCCAGCGCCGCCGGCAGGCCGGGCAGCAGGTCCGCCGCGTCCTGGCTGGCCGGGTCGAACTCCAGCACCAGCGGCGCGATCTTGGTGCGTAGGAAATGATCGGGGCAGGAGGTGCCGAGCGGCGCCAGGGTGGCGAGATCATGGCTGCCGACGAACGCCAGCACGGCGGCGGAATCGTCGAAATGCCCAAGCTTCGGCGGCCCGTCCTTGCTGATGAGGCCACGGATGACCGGCATCAGCCGCGCGGCGACCGCGCGCCGCCGCTCTGGCGAGGCAGGCGCCATGCGCTCGCCCCCGAACGCCGCCCGACCCTGGTCGCGGGCAGCCAGGAACCGGATCGCGTCGTTGATGACATCCAGCGTGGCCTCGTAGCACGCCTTCTGGGTGTCGCCCCAGGTGAACAGGCCGTGCGCCTCCAGGATCACGCCGCGCGCCTGCGGATGCGCCTCGGTGAACCGCTGCAACCACAGGCCGAGTTCGAAGCCCGGGCGACGCCACGGCACCCACCCCACGCTGTCGCCGAAAATCTCCTGTGTCAGCGCGCGGCTGTCGGCGGCGGCGGCGATGGCGATGATGGCATCGGGATGGACGTGATCCACATGCGGACGGTCGATCAGGCCATGCAGCGGCGTGTCGATGCTGGTGGCGCGCGGGTTCAGGTTGAACGTGCAATGGGGATACAAGGCGACGGTCTCGTCCTCGTGCTCCGGGCCTTTGTAGAGCGCCCGCAACGCCAGCAGCCGGCTCATGTACAGGGTGGAAAAGCCGTCCAGCCGGATGCTGCCGATGTCGCCGCCGGAACCCTTGACCCACAACACGCTCACTGTCTCGCCCGTCAGCGGATCGGCCATCGGCAGCTTGGAGGAGGTGTTGCCGCCGCCATAGTTGGTGATGCGCTTGTCGGAGCCGAGCAGGTTGGAGCGATAGACCAGAAGTTGCTCGGGGCTGAGCGTGGCCGCCACGGCGTCGTCCCAACGGTTGTCCAGCAAGGAGACAGGTTCGACGCCATCCATTTCTTGTGCTCCCGAAGTGCCGCCGTGGTGGATACCTACCGAAACAGCCGTGCCGCAGCAACCATAGTCGCCAGAATGCCGTCGGCACGCGACGCGGTTTGCGCCAGGATGATTGTTTCTGACCGGCCAACTTCATCGATCGCGCTGGACCTCGCGATCGGCTATTCTTGCGAGCGTTGGCGGTAAGGGGAAAAGGGTCCGGGCCATGAAGCAGATCGCATTCCGCATGCAGCTCAACACTGGCCAGGCGGAGGCCTACCGCCACCGGCACGACGAGATCTGGCCGGAGCTGGTGGCGTTGCTGAAGCAGGCCGGCATCGGCGACTACAGCATCTTCCTCGACCGGAGCACGCATATGCTGTTCGCGGTGCTGCGCCGCAGCCCGGATCACGGCATGGCGGAACTGCCGGAGCAGGAGGTGATGCGGCGCTGGTGGGCGTTCATGGCCGACATCATGCAGACCGAGCCGGACGGCTCGCCGGTCACTGTGCCGCTGCTGCCGATGTTCCACATGGACTGAGCCACGCCGCCTGCAACTCGCAGCCGCCTGCAACTCGCGGCCATGGGCGGCGCTGTCCATCCATCATGGACCTGCGAGACAAGGCGTTAGAAATCCACCATCGGCTGTGCGCCACCTACCACTGCCCGATCAGCTATTTCCATGCGCTCGATCCGTTGAGCGAACTGGTCAGTTCGCTGCTGTCGCACCGCACCCGCAATGCCGATAGCGGCGCCGCCTTCAAGGCGTTGCGTGCCCGCTTCCCGGACTGGGCCGAAGTCGCCGCGGCGCCCACGGCTTCGGTCGAGGCGGAGATCGCGCGCGTCACTTGGCCGGAGCAGAAGGCGCCGCGCATCCAGTCCATCCTGAGCGCCATCCAGGCCGAACGCGGCACGCTGAACCTCGATTTCCTGGCCGATCTGAGCGTGGACGAGGCGCGCGCCTGGCTGGAGCGGCTGCCCGGCATCGGCCCCAAGACCAGTGCCGCCGTGCTCAGCTTCAGCACGCTGCGCCGTCCGGCGCTGCCGGTGGACAGCCACCACCACCGCGTCGCCGCCCGCACCGGCCTGATCCCCGCCAGCCTGCCGGTCGGCCCATCCCACCGCGTGCTGGCGGCGCAGTTGCCGCCCGACTGGGACGCGCAGCATATCTACGACAACCATGAGGTGCTGATGCTGCACGGCCAGCGGTGCTGCTTCTTCCGCAAACCCGCCTGCCTGCGCTGCCCGCTGCTCGACCTGTGCCCGGCCGGACAGGAACTGCACGCCGCCGGTGCCGCGACGCGCGAACCCCAGATCTCGTCTCCGACCTAGCCAGGGTCAGGCTGCGCGCCCATGCTTCCGGCGCACATGCCAGCGAGGCCCCGATGCCGCCCACCAAAGTGATCTTCGACACCGATCCGGGCGTGGACGACGCCATGGCGCTGCTGTTCCTGCACCTTCACCCGGCCATCGATCTGGTCGGCGTCACCACCGTGCTGGGCAATGCCAC
>JAYTQW010000524.1:0-4810 GCA_043746535.1 Rhodospirillales bacterium | reverse complement strand
GTCGAAGAACTCGCGCGCGCGGTGGTAGCGCTCGCCATGCGCCATGTGCTCGTCGAAGCCGAAGTTCAGCGCCTCGGCCGGGTTGGCGGAGGTGACCAGATTCCAGCCGGCGCGCCCGCCACTGATGTGGTCGAGCGAGGCGAACTTGCGGGCGACGTGGTACGGCTCGTTGTAGGTGGTCGAGGCGGTGGCGATCAGGCCGATATGCTCGGTCACCGCCGCCAGCGCCGGCAACAGGGTCAGCGGGTCGAACGAGGTGACGGTGGCGCTGCGGATCAGCGCATCCATCGGCATGTTCATCACCGCCAAGTGGTCGGCCATGAAGAACGCATCGAAGCGGCCCTGCTCCAGCTTCTGCGCGAACCGCTTCAGATGGGCGAAATTGAAGTTGGCGTCGGGGAACGCGCCGGGGTAGCGCCAAGCGCTGGTGTGGATGCTGACCGGGCGCATGAAGGCCCCAAGGCGCAGTTGGCGTCGCTCGCTCATCGGCCCCTCGGACTGTGCTGAACTGACCCGACATCTGGGACGCAGCACCACGCCGGACAAGCCTAATACCAATGCGCGAGCGTGAAATTATCAATTCACACCAGGATGGACAGCGCCGTTCCGATCGGTCATTGCTGGCTGAGTCGAACCGGGGTGCCGATGAGTTTCTTGCACGCGATCAATCCGCTCTACTCGTTGTCCGGCCTGTTCATCGGGGCACTGGTGGGAATGACCGGGGTTGGTGGCGGATCGTTGATGACTCCTCTGCTGGTGCTGCTGTTCGGCATCCACCCGGCGACGGCGGTGGGCACCGACCTGCTATATGCCGCCTGCACCAAATCGGTGGGGACGCTGGTGCATGGCGCGGCCAAGACGGTCGAGTGGCGCATCGTCGGCCTGTTGGCGTGCGGCAGCTTGCCGGCCACGGCAGCGACGCTCTATCTTCTCGTCCAGCTCGGGTCGCCAAGCGACTCCGTCTCCCGCCTCATCTCGGTGATCCTTGGCGTGGCCCTGCTGCTGACCGCGTTGAGCCTGCTGCTGCGGGAGCGGATCACCGCCTGGGCGGTACGGCAGGGCGGCCGCGTCTCGCCACAGCGGGCGGCGGTCCTGACGGTGGTGACCGGCGTGGCGCTTGGCGTGTTCGTGTCGATCTCCTCGGTCGGCGCGGGCGCCATCGGCGTCACCGTGCTGATCCTGTTGTATCCGACGCTGCCGACCGCGCGGATCGTCGGCAGCGACATAGCCCATGCGGTGCCGCTGACGCTGGTGGCGGGCCTTGGCCACTGGCTGATCGGCTCAGTCAACTGGGCGCTGTTCGGCTCGCTGCTGGTGGGCTCGATCCCCGGCGTCATCGTCGGCAGCCTGCTGGCCGCGCGCGTGTCGGAGCGGGTGCTGCGCCCGGTGCTCGCCGCCGTGCTGGTGCTGGTTGGCGTGAAGCTGGTCACCTGATACCGCTCTACCGGCCTGGCGTGCGGGCGAAGAACACCCAGGCCACGAAGCAACCGCACGCCGACAGTGCCAGGAATGCCGCCATCGGCCGCGCGGTGCCGTCGGCGCTGAACCCCAGCAGCGCCGTGAAAGCCGAACTGAAGCTGGATTCCAGCCCCGCGCCGATCGCGGCGGCGGCGCCGGCGATATGGCCGAACGGCTCCATCGCCGCCAGGAACGCAGGCGCCAGCAACAGCCCGAGCGCCGTGAAGATGGTAAGCGTCAGCGCCACCACCGGCCACAGCGCGGCGACGCCGGACAGCACCACCGCGAGCAGGCCGAACGCCGCCAGCATCAGCGTCAGCGAGGCCACCCCGACCAGCCGCTTGGTGCCGAACGCGCGCAGCAACGGCGCGTTGAACTGGCTGATGCCGATCAGGGCGATGGCGTGCAGCGCGAACAGCATGCCGAACGTGGTCGGCCGCAGCCCATGCAGGGTCACGAACAGGAACGGCGCGCCGGTGATGAAGGTGAACAGCACCGCGTAGCCGAATGCGGCGACGAGGATCGGCAGGATGAAGCGGCGGCTGGCGATCAGCCGGCCATAGGTGATGAGGATGCCCAGCGGCCGGGCGGCGCTGCGCCGCGATGGCGGCAGCGTCTCCTCCAGGCCGCGCCACACCAGAACCATGGTCGCCAGCGAGATCGCGATCAGCACGCCGAAGATCAGCCGCCATGAGGTGTATTGCACCAGCAGGCCGCCGAACACCGGCGCCAGGATTGGCGACACACTGAGCGCCAGCATGGCCAGCGAGAACAGCCGCGCCGCCTCCGGCCCGGTATGCTGGTCGCGGATCACCGCCATCGGCACCACCGCCGTGGCCGCGGCACCCAGCCCTTGCAGGAAGCGCGCGGCAATCAGCGTGCCTATGGATGGCGCGAACGCGGCCAGCGCCGAGGCGACCGCGAACAGCCCCAGCCCGGCATAGATCGGCGGCTTGCGCCCGACCGCGTCGGAGATCGGCCCGAACAGCATCTGACCCAGGCCGACCGCCACGAAGAAGCTGGTCATGCTCAACTGCACCGTGCCCGGATCGGTGTGCAGGTCGTGCGCGATGGCGGCGAAGCCCGGGATGTACATGTCGATCGCGAATGCGCCGACCGCGATCAGCAGGCCGAGCACCGTGGCGCGGCGGAACAGGGAGGCGGGTGGTTGGACGGACACGAAGGCCTCACCGGCTGGACACGCGATACGGCTTACGTCCGCCAGCCGCCGTCCGATAGCACGGGCATCCAGATTGTTATGGAGAATGGTTGAACGGGACGCGGCGGACACTGTTTTCTGGGGCTGACGTGGCCCAGTCTCTCCATCCAAGCGCCCCAGGCCAAGCGCCCCAGGACACCGACATGGATCAGCCGCTTGCCCCCGCGACCGTCGCCTCAGGCATCCTGCCCGCGCATCTGTCGCTGCTTGGCGTGCCGCTGGAACGCGGCGCCGGGCTGCGCGGCACGCTGATGGGACCGCAGGCGTTGCGCGTGGCCGGGCTGCCGGAGGCATTGACGCGGCTCGGGTTCACCGTCGCGGACCATGGCGACCTCGCCTGCCCGGCGTGGGGCGGGATCGACCTGTCCGCGCATCCCGGCCTGCAAAGCTGCCGCCACGCCGCCGAGATCGCCGCCTGGACCCGGCTGATCCACGACCACGCCTACCGGCTGGCGGGCGAGGCGACGCGGCCGATCTTCCTGGGCGGCGACCACAGCCTGTCGATGGGCAGCATCAGCGGCATCGCCCGCCATTGCCGCGAGGCCGGGCGCGAACTGGCGGTGCTGTGGCTGGACGCGCATGGCGACTTCAACACGCCGGCCACCAGCCCGTCCGGCAACATCCACGGCATGGCGCTGGCGTTCCTGACCGGTGAGCCGGAGCTGGCGCCGCTGCTGGACCGGGCGCTCGTGCCGCTCGATCCGTCCCGCGTCCATCTGGTCGGGCTGCGCGCGGTCGATCCGCAGGAGCGGCGTCGGCTGGCGCTGCACGGCCTGGATTGCGTCGACATGCGGATGATCGACGAGACCTCGCTATCGGCGGTGATGCGCCGCGTGCTGGGCGGCCTGGCGGGCCGCGACGTGCATCTGCATGTCAGCCTCGACACCGATTTCCTCGATCCCGACCTGGCGCCCGGCGTCGGCACCGCCGTCCCCGGCGGCGTCACCTATCGCGAGGCGCACCTGGCGATGGAAATGCTGTATGACAGCGGCTTGGTCGCCTCGCTGGACGTGGTCGAACTGAACCCGTTCCTCGACGATCGCGGCCGCAGCGCGCGGCTGCTGGTCGAACTGGTCGCCAGCCTGTTCGGACGCGCCATCCTCGAACGCGGGAGCGTATGATGCTGTTGCAAGATGCCACCTCCGAAGCCGAAGGCCTCATCGCCATCGAGCGCCGGCTCGGCGCGCACAACTACCACCCGCTCGACGTGGTGCTGACCCGTGGCGAGGGCGTGTGGGTCACGGACATCGACGGAAAACGCTACCTCGACTGCCTCGCGGCCTATTCGGCGGTGAACCAGGGCCATTGCCACCCGAAGATCCTGGCGGCGATGATGGAGCAGGCGGGGCGGCTGACGCTGACCTCGCGGGCATTCCACAACGACCAGCTCGGCCTGTTCTACGCCGAACTCGCGGCGCTGACGCACTCGCACAAGGTGCTGCCGATGAACAGCGGCGCCGAAGCGGTGGAGACCGCGATCAAGGCGGTGCGCAAATGGGGCTACGAGGTGAAGGGCGTGGCCGACGGGCAGGCCGAGATCATCGTCTGCGCCGACAACTTCCACGGCCGCACGCTCGGCATCGTCTCGTTCTCGACCGACCCCGAGGCGCGCGGCAATTTCGGCCCGTTCGCGCCCGGCTTCCGCGTGGTGCCATTTGGCGACGCCGACGCGCTGGAGGCGGCGATCACCCCCAACACGGTCGGCTTCCTGGTCGAGCCGATCCAGGGCGAGGCCGGCGTCATCATCCCGCCTGCCGGCTACTTCCGGCGGGTGCGGGCGCTGTGCGACCAGGCGCAGGTGATGCTGATCCTCGACGAGGTGCAGACCGGGCTGGGCCGCACCGGCGCCATGCTGGCCGAGGAGCACGAGGGCGTGGTGGCCGACGTGACGTTGATCGGCAAGGCGCTGGGCGGCGGCTTCTACCCGGTCTCCGCCGTGCTCTCCAACCAGGCGGTGCTCGGCACGCTGCAACCGGGCCAGCATGGCAGCACCTTCGGCGGCAATCCGCTGGCCTGCGCCGTGGCGCGCGCGGCGCTGCGGGTGCTGACCGAGGAGGGCATGATCGAGAACTCGGCCACACTCGGCGCCTATTTCCTGGAGCGCCTGCGCGCGCTGCGCAGCAACGCCATCCG